>NZ_JBHGAR020000003.1:0-285147 GCF_042611115.2 Sulfitobacter sediminivivens | reverse complement strand
TTACCGTTGCCCCAAAAGGGCGCACCTGATCAGAGCCAAAAGGGCGCATTAACGGGTCACGACCGGAATACAATCGGCGTTTTCAGCCACAAGGGCCGCGCAAAAGCGGCGCGCATCCGCGATATCCTGAAAACCCATTGCGCGCAGACGATAGAAAATGCGCCCACCACTGGTTGCTTTTTGCACAATGCGCTGCTTGCCATCCAGAAACGCACTAAAACGTCCCTGCAAAACGTCCCATTGTTCACGCGCCACCTCTGGGCTGTCGAAGGCACCCAATTGTGCCAACCGCGTCCCCGCAGCCAAACTTGTGGCATCCACTTCGGTCGCATCTGTGGAGGTGTCGAGCGATGCCTGAACCACAACCGCGCGCGTGGCGGGGCGTTTCCTGGGGCGCAAAGACTGGCGAACGCCAGGCGCATCAAGCACGGCTGGGACTTGTTCTTGCACGGCTTCCGCGACTTCGGCGGCGACGGTGGCCGCAACCTCTTCGGGGTCTGCGATTAATTCGATCATCGGGGCAACACCAGTGGTCAATTGTTCAACCAAGTCATCCACATTCCCCGATTGCAGCGCCGCCGTCACATCCACCGGCTCAGGCAGCGGCAGATTCTGGGGTAGCGCGTCCTGTGGCGCAGGTGCAACCATTGCGACGGGCGTGGCCTGATCATCGTCGGTCAAATCGACAGGTCTGGGGGCCAAACGCAATTCATCAGCTGGCAAACCTGCAGCGCCGTTCGCGGCTATTTCATTTACGGACAACCCTTGATGTTCGGCCAATTCGCCACCCGGATCACTGGGCCGCACCCGCATGTCGCCGGTTACAGCACGCACCACAGGTATCCCGCTGACATCGCGCACCAGCAATTTGTACCCCCAGACACCAATCCCGATAACCAGCGCCAGCGATATTGCAGCACCAGCCAAATTCGTTATTTTTTTCAATCCATTAGCCGTAGCTGCGACGCTATAGGATTCACCTGAATCAGCGCCGAAGCCCCCCACCATCGGGGAGGAAGTGAAATCTGCCATCTCTGCCTCGCTGCCCACATAAGTACATTGCCATGTGGGTCTATCTTTGGGTTTGCCTGTGTCAGCGCGCGTGCGACTTATCGCATCTCTTGCGCCGGAGTGACCCCCAGAATACCAAGACCAGCCGCAATTACAATCGCCGTGGACCGTGCGAGGGCAATTTTTGCCTGCGAGGTCTCGGGATCATCGTCCTGAATAAAGCGCAACGACGTGACGTCGTGGCCGCGGTTCCAAAGCCCATGCAGTTCGCCCGCAAGCTCATAGAGGTAAAAAGCGACCCGGTGCGGTTCATTTGACCGGGCGGCGGTTTCGACAAGACGCGGCCATTCACCAAGCTTTTGCAGCACCTTCAACTCCGCTTCGTGGTCAAGCTTGCTCAGGTCCGCAGCCTGCAAACTGGCATCATCCACCGCGATCCCGGCTTCTGCCGCCTTGCGCAGAACCGATGCCACACGGGCGTGGGCATATTGCACGTAAAACACTGGATTTTCGCGGCTTTGTTCCAGCACCTTGTCAAAATCGAAATCCAGCATGGCGTCGTTCTTACGCGTCAGCATGACAAACCGCGTCACATCCGCACCCACCTGCTCGACCACATCGCGCAGGGTCACAAACGTCCCTGCCCGTTTCGACATCTTGAAGGGCTCGCCATTCTTATAAAGCTTCACCAGTTGCGTCAGTTTGATATCAAGCGACACCTTGCCGTCCGACAGCGCGCTGACCGCCGCTTTCATCCGTTTGACATAGCCGCCGTGGTCGGCACCAAAAACATCAATGAGCGCGTCAAATCCGCGCTGAATCTTATCATAGTGATAGGCAATGTCGGGCGCGAAATAGGTCCAGCCCCCCGTAGATTTCATCACCGGGCGGTCCACGTCATCGCCATGTTCTGTTGATTTGAACAAGGTTTGAACGCGCGGTTCCCAATCTTCGGGCAATTTACCTTTCGGCGGCTCCAGGGTGCCCTGATAGATCAGGCCCTTCGATTTCAGATCCGCAATCGCCGCTTCGATACGTCCCGTGCCATAGAGCGACTTTTCGGAATAAAATACATCCATCTCAACGCCCAAAGATTTGAGATCACTGCGGATGAGTGCCATCATGGCGTCGGTGGAAAACTCCCGCACATCCGCAATCCAGACCCCTTCGTCCTGATCGACATAGGCATTCCCGACCTTGGCCTTCAGCGCCTCGCCGACCTCGATCAGATAATCACCGGGATAGGTCCCCTCAGGCCAATCGACGGTCAGGTCGTGCGCCTCAAGATAACGGTTATAGACCGAGCGTGCCAACACATCGACCTGCGCGCCACCGTCATTGATGTAGTATTCGCGCGTCACGTCCCAGCCCGCGTAATCCAGCAGGCTGGCCAGCGCATCGCCAAAAACCGCGCCCCGCGTGTGGCCGACGTGCAAAGGTCCGGTGGGATTGGCAGACACGTATTCGACATTGACCTTTCGCCCCTGCCCCAACGTGGCGCGGCCAAAGTCCGTGCCGCCAGCCAATACGGCCCGTGCTACACCTTGCCATTCCGAAGGCGCGATCCGCAGGTTCAAAAACCCCGGCCCTGCCACATCTGCTGATGTGATGCGGGCATCTTGCGCCAGTTGCGCCGCCAATGCATCCGCAATGTCGCGCGGTTTCATACCCGCTGGTTTGGCCAGCACCATTGCCGCGTTTGTCGCCATATCGCCATGTGCCGCATCGCGCGGAGGCTCTGCCGTGATGGCGTCCATGGTCAGATCAGCGGGCAATGTGCCCTGAGCCACCATATTTTCAAGCGTGGCGATGATCAGCGTGCGAATTTCGGCAAAGAGGTTCATTTCAGCGTTCCTTATTCCCTGCCCATGTATCACTTGGAAAAATGCAGTCAATCAACCGCACAGGGGAATGCGTCATTGGGTCAAATCGAATGTCGTGCTCTTGATCCGGCGGGCCTGCGCCCCCACCAGAAAAAGCAGTGTATCAACCGCCCGCTCAGGTTTCTGTTTTGGCACCGTCACCGTATGCACGCGCATCGACTTTGACGCCACCGCATCGCCCAACGCCGCCCCCGCCGCACCAAGCGCACCACAAAGGCCCTGTTCGACAAGGGCAAGCGGATCATCGGGCCGTGCAACAACACTGACCAATGACCCCTTGCCTGCAACCAAGCCATGACCAAATGTGCGCATGATCATCGACAGCCCGCGCATTTGTTCGGTGATGTGGTGGGGATAGGCCAGCGGCATCAGATTCACCACCAGATCAAGCGGCTCTGCGCCCCATGCATCAACTAGAACCCGCAGCGCCTCGACCTGCCCACCTTTGACGAAAAGTGGTTCAATCCGTTCCGGGGATGCGGCCGCGATCTGTCTCAGTCCCTGTGCATCGCCGCCCATAACGATCACATGGGCACCCGTTTCAGCAAAAGCCTGCGCAATCTCCGCGCCCGGCGTTTGGCAGGCGGAAAGGACAAGAATTGTGCAGGCAGAGCGTGAAATGACAGTAGACAAATGTGCGAACCAGAAATTGTTAACAAATAGTTAGCACGAGTTTGATCAAATAAGAAGCCATCTAAGCATTCGTGATTAATCTCGCATGTTCCTGAAGCGCATATCGGTCGGTCATGCCCGCGATATAATCGGCGACCATCCGCGCCAGAGCGGTGCGATCTTGCGCCGCCTCGTCAATCTGGCGCGCCCAGTGGCGTGGCAACAGCACCGGATTCTCCAGAAACAGGGGAAACAGGTCTTCGACAACCTGGGTGACCTCGGCGCGTTTTTTCATGACCGGACCTGCGCGGTACATGCGCTGGAACAGAAAGCTGCGGATGTCGCGCAAGTCACGCCACATCTGATCGGAAAAGCGGATGACCGGGTGCCCCATGTGACGAATACCCGCCGCATCTGTTGCCCCCGCCTGCGCCAATAAAAGCCTTGATGTTTCGATCACATCGCTGACCATGACCCCAAACACCCGGCGCAACGCCTCATGCCGGCGCCGATAAGGGTCGGTATCGGGATAAAGCGCATCAACCCGCGCATAGGCATCCCCAACCAAGGGCAACTCCGCTATTTCCGCTTCGGTGAATAATCGCGCGCGCAACCCATCGTGCAGATCGTGATTGTTATAGGCAATGTCATCAGAAAGTGCTGCCACCTGCGCCTCAGCACTGGCATGGGTGTGCAGTTCCAGATCATGCACTGCATCATAGTCCGCCAAGGCATGCGGCAGATCGCCTGTGACGGGCCCGTTGTGCTTGGCAATCCCCTCCAAAGTCTCCCAGGTCAAGTTCAGCCCATCAAATTGCGCATAGTGCCGCTCAAGCGAGGTCACAATCTTGATTGCCTGTGCATTGTGATCAAACCCGCCGTAGGGGGCCATCAGCGCATGCAGGGCATCCTCGCCCGTGTGTCCAAAGGGCGTGTGACCCAGATCATGGGCCAAGGCGACGGCCTCGGTCAGCTCTCCGTTCAGGCCCAAGGCACCCGAAATAGTGCGCGCCACCTGTGCGACCTCGATCGAATGGGTCAGCCGCGTGCGGTAATAATCGCCCTCATGCTCCACAAAAACCTGCGTCTTGTGTTTGAGCCGCCGAAAGGCGCTGGCATGAATGATCCGGTCCCGATCCCGCTGAAAGCAAGATCGATGGGTGCTTTCCTCTTCCCAGACCCGCCGTCCCCTGCTGGTCTTGGGATCAGAGGCAAAAGATGCGCGCATTGCGGCTGGTCCTTGTGGCCTGTCCTATGGGTTTCTATATTGTACTTACAGACGGATTGAAACCGACCCGCGGAGCTTAGCCAATGAACCTGCCCCCCAAAGTGACCAGCCGAGCCTTTGAACGCCTTGCTGAAATCGGTGCTGCCGATGACGGCAAAGCATTGCGTGTCGCGGTCGAGGGCGGCGGCTGTTCCGGTTTCCAATATGAAATCGCTCTGGACGAGCCAAAAGACGATGATCTTATCCTTGAAGGATCCGGGCAAAAGGTTGTTGTCGACGCAATATCCCTGCCCTTTCTCGCGAATGCGGTGATTGATTTCTCAGAAGAGCTTATCGGCGCGCGTTTTGTCATCGAAAACCCCAACGCGACATCGGCTTGCGGGTGTGGAACATCCTTCTCGATGTAAACTCTGGCCCTCTTTGCTTTCACCCTTTTGAAAATACCGATGCACAACATCGTCACTCAGCCACCACATCTTTTGGTGGCTCAAACGCTGCCAGCCCGTGCAAATCCTTCGAAAAACGCATCGAATTTGTCGCTGGACTGCTCTGCGTTTTCCAGCACCTCATGGCCATCAGGCCCAAGATATGGCACCACATGGCCGCGCATGTGGTGCCAATCCCCACTGCGGGACTGGCCCAACTCAAACATCCGTTCTGACATGGTGCGCAGGGCACCGACAGGGACGGATGGGCGCGCAAACCGAACCGGCCCTTCTGGCACTTCAACCGCAAAGGCCGGCGCGCCGGCCACCTGTGATGCCCACCCGGTCACCAGATATTCGTGGTAGGGATCGTTCAAATCACTGCCCGCATCGGCAACCATCACGCAGCCCCGGTGGGCGGCAAGCACCGCGTCGTCCCAAATCGGGCTTGGCACATGGCCCGCGAAACGCAAGGCGGCACAGACCTCAGCCAGCAGATCGATGTTCTGATCGAGATAGGCCAGCAGCCCCGCAAATTCGAGGCTCAGCAACGCCTGTGCCGAAATCTCGGGATCGCGTTTGCCATACCCGGACAGATAGAAAACAATATGAGTCAGCTCATAGGCGGCTTTTTTGTTGGGCATCGAAAAGGTACCCGGCCGGTTGATAAATCGATGCAACCGCGCATCCAAGGCAGCATCCGGCACCTTTGCGGCCCCACGCCGTGCCAACAGCCGCCGTGCCTCGGCACGTTGCAAATCTGACAATTCCGCATCGGCGAGCCCCTGATCGGCGGCCCAGTCACAAAGACCGCCCCCTTTGTCGCCACCACTCAGCCCGAGTTCTTCCAGGTCCAGACAAATGGAAATATGAAACCGGTAATATTGCGGGAAAAACCGCAGCCGGTCTTCGATCTGTCCGTAAAACGTATCGAAGGAGACCAAAGCGTCAGCCCCAAGTTTGGCCCCTGTGGCGCACAGAATGCCCAAAAGTTCAGCGTTTTCCTTCAGCCAGAACACATCATCCGTCGGACGGCGATGATCGGCAAATGCGCGGATCAGCAGGGTCTGGCGGGTGGCAAGCGTACTGCGCTCGGGGCGGTGGAGTGTGATAACATTGGACATGGGCGCGCGCCTCTCTGGTCCGATCGGGACCGCAGGACTGGAAAGACCCGGCAATTGCCCGCCGGGTCTTTGGTCATTTCAGAACCGAATTCAGCAGCTTGTCGTGAACATTTCCACTTTATCGCCGCCGCCTGCGGAACTCTCGGACGTGATGCAGCTGGTTGTGAACATATCAACGCCATCACCCGCCATCATATCGGTCGTGTTTGAGGCAAGCCCTGTTGTAAACATTTCGGTGCCAGCGCCATTCATGATGCTGGTCTCGTCAGCCATGGGAACAAAGCTCTGGATGTGTGCAAGTGCTGTCATTTTCAAATCCTCTTTCATTGGGTTTTCAGGTTTAGGTTGTAGAGATTTAAACGACTACCCGTTTAAAGCGATCTGCCAATGAGATTTTTCGGGCCAACCGCAGAACTCACACCTTTATCCCCAAGCACCGTCCAGACAGTCGGTTCCACCCATGCGGGAAACTAGTGATCTCCACAGGCGAAAAAATTGTTATCCACACGTCTGATTTTCGGATTTTTTGAGGTCCTCCTTACCGAAAATTCTCCTTATACGGGAGTTTTATTTTAGAGAATCACCTCAGGCGGTTGCACCTTGCACTTGCCCCATGCCGTTCTTTGCGCGATAGCAAAGGGCGGCAGCGCAGGGACAATCAGATGAAAATCGCAACCTTCAACATCAACGGTATCAAAGCCCGGATCGAGGCCCTGCCCAACTGGCTTGACGACGCGCAACCGGATGTCGTGCTGCTGCAAGAGATCAAATCAGTAGACGAGAATTTCCCCTCGGAAATTTTCGAAGAACGTGGATACAACGTCGAAACCCACGGTCAAAAGTCTTTCAACGGCGTCGCAATCCTATCCAAACGCCCGTTAGAGGATGTCACATGCGGCTTGCCCGGTGACAACACCGACCAACAGGCGCGCTGGATCGAGGCGACAGTGGTGGGCGAAAAGGAGGCGCTGCGCCTTTGCGGGCTTTACCTGCCCAACGGCAATCCGGCACCGGGGCCAAAGTATGACTACAAACTGGCGTGGATGGCGCGGTTGCAGGCCCGCGCCGAGGCGCTCTTGGCTGAGGAAATGCCTTTTCTGATGGCGGGGGACTATAACATCATCCCACAGGCAGAAGACGCGGCGACGCCTGATGCATGGCGTGATGACGCCCTCTTTCGCCCCCAATCGCGGGCCGCATGGCGCAAGCTGTTGAACCTTGGCCTGACCGAAGCGTTTCGCGCCCGCACCCAGGGACCGGGCCACTACAGTTTTTGGGACTACCAGGCCGGAGCGTGGAATCGCAACAACGGCATTCGGATTGACCATTTCCTGCTCTCGCCACGGTGCGCCGATATGTTGCGCGACTGCCAGATCGACAAGGACGTGCGCGGGCATGACAAACCGTCAGACCACGTGCCGGTTTGGGTTGACCTCGACTTTTAGCGGCTGAGATTCAGGCTATGCCTGCAACTCCGCATCCCAATACAGAAAATCCATCCAGCTTTCATGCAGGTGGTTCGGTGGAAACTTGCGGCCCATATTGCGTAATTCCTCTGCGGCCGGTTGGCGTGGAGGTTTGCGCAGATGCAGACCGGTCTGATGCAACGCCTTGGACCCCTTACGCAGATTGCATGGACTGCATGCTGCCACAACGTTTTGCCATGACGTGACACCACCGGAAGCACGCGGCACCACATGATCAAAGGTCAGATCGCCCCGCGCACCGCAATATTGGCAGCAAAACTCATCCCGCAGGAAAAGATTAAATCGGGTGAAAGCCACACGTTTTTGCGGTTTCACATAGTCTTTGAGCACAACCACCGACGGTATCTTGATCACCATTGAGGGGCTGCGCACCACATCATCATATTCAGCGACGATATCCACCCGGTCGAGCCACTTGGCCTTGATCGCTTCCTGCCAGGGCCAAAGCGACAGCGGGTAATAGCTGAGCGGGCGGTAATCCGCATTCAGCACCAGAGCGGGACGATGTTTCAGCCCCCCCTTGACCCGTGTAAATTCGGTTCTGAAATCGCCTTCCATCACGTCTGGGTCCCCTGCCCGTTTGACATGACTATATATCGTGGTTTGTAACAGGCAAGTGTAAGGTTCGGCACAAGATGTCGGGATTTAAGAGTACCACGCCAACCGACGAATTTGCAGGTGAATCAACGATTTCCAAAGCGTCGACTTTGCTGTCAGACAATTCACGAGACCGCAGTTGCAATGGCGCGGTCTATAGCGACAGACCATGCCATCTATAACTACGGTTCAGGGTGTTTCGGTTCCTGCGCCAAATTGCGGCTTCATCTGACCCGCAAAGCAGCAGAGAACCACCTGACAGTCCGCCGGTGTATTACAGGCTAAGCTTGTCGCGCATAAACGCCAGCGCCACGCTCAGCCCGTCGGGCGCAATGCCGTGGCCGGTGCCGTTCATGATGTGGGCAAAGACATCCTGAAACCCGGCCTCCTGCAACGCTTCGGCAGCTTGCGGAAGCGATTGGGGGGGCACCACATCATCCTGATCACCATGCACCAGCAAGATTGGCAGTTTCACCCGCACTTCATCGACCAGCGCCTCGGGCGACAACAGCCTGCCTGAAAACGCAACCACCCCTGCCACCGCATCTTCGCGGCGCGGGGCCACATGCAGGGCCATCATCGAGCCTTGGGAAAAGCCAAACAACACCACTTGTTCGGGCAGCACGTCTTCGTCCACCATCAGCGCATCCAGAAACGCATTGAGGTCCTCAACCGACTGCATCATGCCGCGTTCAGATTCTTCCTCTGATGAATTGTCGATCCATGGAATCGGGAACCATTGATAGCCCATCGGCGCGCCAGCACAGGCCTCTGGCGCATCAGGTGCCACAAAAAGCGTATCAGGCAGGTGTTCGCCCAGTGGGTCAGCAAGGCCCAGCAAGTCCGCGCCATTGGCCCCATAGCCATGTAAAAATACCACAACCGATTGCGTTTCGCCCGATACCGGTGCGCGCCGTCCTGCGTTCAATACCCGTGTCATCCCAAACCTTCCCTTTGCTTTAGGTGACGGTAGTAGGCAAAGAGCGCCCGCGCCGCAACCGACCGCCATGGCGACCACGCCTGCGCCATCACGGAGAGTTCCTGTGGTGTTGGCCGTGCGGGCAAATCAAAAAGAACTCTGGCGGCCTCCTGCAGGGCCAAATCACCGGGCGGGAACATATCCGCCCGCCCCATGCAAAACATCACATATATTTGCGCGGTCCATGGCCCGATGCCGGGCACTTTGGTCAGCCGCGCAATCACGGTGTCATCGGAAAACTGATGCAGCCCATCATAATCAATGTCAGCAGCCGCCAGTGCCAACGCATAGCGTGCCTTTGGGCGGCTCAGACCCGCAGCACGCAGGCCCACATCACCAGCAGCGCATACCGCCGCTTCGTTGTTCAGACCTGCATCCACCATGCGCGCACGGATGGCATCGGCAGAAGCAACACTGACCTGTTGGCTGACGATGATCTCAAGCAGGGCATTGAACCCTTGTGGTTTCAGGCGCAGCGGCAGTGGGCCCGTTTGCGCCATGAGGTCAGCAAAATGCGGATCGGCCGATGCCAGCCATTCGGCCCCCTGGCGCACATCTTCCGAGGTTTTGATGATCCGGCCAAACGTGCTCATTGCGACAGCACCCATGCAAGAGCCGCATCAATGTCATCGACCACGTCAATGTCTCGGGGCAATGCGGGTCGGTCAATCAGAATCACTTTCAAACCCAACGCCCGCGCTGCATCGAGCTTTGGCCGGCTGGCCTGCCCACCCAGATTGCGACAGATCAACGTATCAGCGCGCAGGTCGCGAAACAGCATCGTTTCACTGGCAACCGTGAATGGCGGATCGCCAAAGATCAGTTCCACAAAATCAAACGGCGGAGTGCGTGGATGCATATGGGTTTGCCGCAGCATCAGGCGTGCACCGGGAAACGCCGCATATTCTGGCAGGCTGGCCCACCCGGTCGCCGAAAACACCCGTGCACCCGGCGCGATCAGGGCCTGTGCCGTGGCCACATCCGGGGCGGAATGCCATGGCAGATCGTCTGGCATCCCCCATGGTGGGCGCACGTAGGACAGAAACGGCAGTCCTAGCCGCCGGGCCGCTTCATGGCCGACCCAGCTCATTTTCGCGTCAAAACCGTGGCTGGCGTCAAGCACTGCGTCACAACAGCGCATCTCGGCCATCACCGCATCCACATCGTCAAACGGCAGCAATGTGCTGGGCATTGGCATTGGGGTCGTCCCACGCGGCGGCTCAGACACCAGCGCCCTCACATTTGCCCCGGCTTGTCGTGCCATTTGTCCCAAGGCACGCGCTTCGGCGCTGCCGGCAAGGATCATCAATGTCATGCCTGTTTTCATACCATCGACCTAAGGCCAACCCGTCGCGAGGCGCAAGGGGTTGCCCCTGCCGGACGGCAGCGATACCCCTTGGCGCAAACAGTTGGATGACAGCGATGATTGACGACACCCGCGCCAAGCGCAATGTGGCCGTACTGGTGGCGGCGCAGGCATTTCTGGGCAGCCAGATCACCATGATTTTTGTGATCGGGGGCCTTGCGGGGCAACAATTGTCACCCAACGTTTGCTTAGCGACATTGCCCATTTCGATGATCGTCTTTGGGTCCATGACCACTGCACCCTGGCTAAGCGGCGTGATGCAGCGTTGGGGGCGGCGCGCCGGCTTCCTTGTCGGGGCCACAGGCGGGCTGATCGGCGCAGTCGTTTGTGCGTATGCGCTGACACTCAACAATTTCTGGCTCTTTCTGTTTGGCAGCTACCTCACTGGTATCTACATGTCATCGCAGGGTTTTTTCCGTTTTGCGGCCACCGATACTGCGTCTGACGCCTTTCGGCCCAAGGCAATTTCCTATGTCATGGCTGGTGGCCTGATCTCGGCGATCATCGGGCCGCAGCTGGTTGCCTTTCTCACCCAAGGCGGTGTGGCAGATGTCATGCGGTTCTTCCCGGTCTATCTGGCCGCAATGGCTTTGAATGTCATCGGCATGATGCTGTTCTTTTTCCTCGACATCCCCAAACCCCCAGTGGCTGCTGTAGACGCACCGCGCGGGCGCAGCCTGAGCCAACTGTTGCGCACACCGCGCATTGCCGTGGCGGTGATTTGTGCCATGGTCTCCTATGCGCTGATGAACCTGGTGATGACCTCGACGCCCCTGGCTGTGGTCGGCTGTGGGTTCCGCGTGGCCGATGCCTCCAACATCGTCACCGGCCACGTGCTGGCCATGTTCGCGCCGTCGTTTTTCACCGGGCATCTAATCGCCCGCTTTGGGGTGGAAAAGATTATGGGGCTGGGCATCGCCATTTTGGCTGTGGCTGGTGTGGTGGCGATGCAAGGTGTCGCCCTTGGCAACTTCTATGTGGCGCTGATCCTCTTGGGGCTTGGTTGGAACTTTGGCTTTATCGGGGCCACAGCAATGCTCGCAGGCGCACATCAGCCAAATGAACGAGGCCGGATGCAGGGGCTGAATGATCTTTTGGTCTTTGGCGGCGTGACCATGGCTTCGCTGGCCTCGGGCGGTTTGATGAACTGCTCGGGGGGCACGGCGATCGAAGGCTGGACAGCTGTGAACATGGCCATGGTGCCGTTTCTGGCGCTGGCAGGTGGGTCGTTGATCTGGTTGGTGATGCGGCCCAAAAGCGCACAGGCCTAGGCCTAGGCTCAGGACACTAGATCACCAGCGGCCCGTAAAGGCGCGGTATGCCAACCTCAGCCCGTCCGCGCGGACGGGGTCGGGCAACGTGCCTGCACCGACGGCGCTTGGGTCTTTCATGGCGGCACGCAACGTCCCCTCGGCCTGTCCCACATGCAGCAAAGCCGCACCCGCCTTGGCCGATACTTTACGCCGCCCTGCGCGGGCCGCTTTGAGCCGCGCCAGTGCATTCTTGGCGAGGTCCCGGACGCCTTGGGCAGTGCCATCCAGCAGCGGCACGCGCCCCTTTGCCTCAAGCTCTGGTATGGCAAGCAGCCACGCCGCAATGCCGGTCGCAAAGGCCGCGCTCCGCACGATCGCCTCATCCGCATCGCCCAGATTGCGCGCAGCAATCCATGTTAAATGGCCTGCAGTCTGATTGATGTAGCGCTCGAAATGAGGCACATCTTCAAAGGCATCTTTGTATATATCCCAGCGCCTTGCGGCCACCAGCTCATCCAATAATCGCGCATCATCGCGGCTGATGACACCAGACAGGGGTGTTGCCACCTCATGGTGTCGCACAGACCGCCCTTCGGCAATCTCTTCGCAGACATCGCGCCACCATTGCAGGCGCATTTCCGCGATCATCGGTTCCTGCGTGACACAAGGTGCACGCGCAACTTCGATGTTGAACGCATAAAGCGGAAAGAGCAACCTGCGTGCAGCAACCGGGGCGGCCATCGCGCCGCGAAACCGCAATGGATCCGCGCGCTCAACCAGTGCCGCGCAAGCGTTCAGATCTGCGTCAAAGTTCATCTTGGCCGGGCGATGCTAAGCAGATAGCCGAATTCATCACGGTGCGCGCGCCACGCGGCGGCCTCTGCCTCTGCCTCATCCAGCACTTTGGTCAATGCCGCATCAGCATCGGTGCGCAACGCAGCGATGCGGGCATCCAGTGGGCCATAATAATCCTCCCACGCCTGATCCGACAGTTTGCGGGTCGCAACCACTTCATACCCCGCCGCCTCAATGCGCGCGGCAATGCCTGTGGCGTCGCTCATCGCCGGATATTCGGCCCAGGCCTCAATTGATTGCGCGCATGGGGTGTCGGTAAACCAACACGGTTCTGAAAACACCACCACGCCACCGGGTTTCAGCGATTTTCGCCAGGTTTTCAGCGCCTCGGTCACACCCAGGAAATATACAGCCCCGGCACACCAGATCATGTCATAGGTGTTCATCACCCGCGCCATGTCGGCTCGAAGGATCGTGGCACGCGGGTCATCCGCCCAGATCTTGCGGGCCGAGTCGACAAAATGCGCGGTCTTGTCCAAGGCAGTCACATGGCCATCCGGTGCCGCGCGCAGCAGTGCGGAAATATCGCCACCCGGACCACAGGCGATGTCGGCCATCTGGGCGTTCTGGGCAAGGCCGACCACATCCGCCGCCCAGGCCACATCTGCCGCTTCCCCCGGTCCTTCGCGGGGCAGATCACGGTGCAGGGTGAAAAATACCATCATGTCTCCTGTGCTGCACTGTCGCGGATCAATTTCCAGCGGATCGCATCCAGTAATGCCTCAAACGAGGCATCGACGATGTTCGCCGAAACCCCCACGGTGGACCAGCGGTGGCCCTGTCCGTCTTCGCTGTCGATGATGACGCGTGTCACAGCCTCGGTGCCGCCTTGGGTGATGCGAACCTTGAAATCAACCAAGTGCATGTCTTCGAGCATGGCGGAGTATTGCCCCAAATCCTTGGCCAGCGCCTTGGACAGCGCATTGACCGGACCCCGGTCACTCCCGTGCTCGTCCATCGATTCAGACACGGACAACCGTTTTTCGCCGTCCACTTTGACCACCACAACCGCCTCAGAGAGGCTGACCATCCTGTCATATTTGTTTTTGCGCCGCTCTACCGTCACGCGGTAGCGCTTGACCTCAAAGAGGTCCGGCATCTGACCCAGAGCGGCCCGCGCCAGCAATTCAAAGCTTGCCTGTGCGGTGTCATATGAATACCCCTGCGCCTCGCGTTCTTTGACTTCTTCAAGAATACGGCCGAGGGCTGGATTGCCTTTTTCCACGTCCAGTCCGGCACTCGCCAGACGGCGGCGCAGGTTCGATTGCCCCGCCTGGTTTGACATAGGGATGATCCGCGCATTGCCCACCAGCGCCGGGTCGATGTGTTCATAGGTCGTGGGGTCTTTGAGGATCGCGCTGGCGTGCAACCCGGCCTTGTGGGCAAACGCACTTGATCCCACGAACCCAGCCTGTTTCAACGGTACCCGGTTGAGGATTTCATCCAGCATCCGGCTGATCCGCGTCAGCCCCTGCAAGGCTTGCCGCGTGATGCCGGTCTCGAACTGGCTGGCATACGGTTCTTTGAGCAACAAAATGGGGATGAGCGCCGTCAGATTGGCATTGCCACAGCGTTCGCCCAAACCATTGAGCGTGCCCTGAATTTGCCGCGCGCCTGCATCCACAGCAGCCAACGTACAGGCCACCGCGTTTTCGGTGTCGTTGTGGGTATGGATGCCCAGATGATCACCGGGAATACCCGCTGCGATGACTTCTGCCGTGATGCGTCCGACATTAGCGGGCAAGGTGCCACCGTTGGTGTCACACAGCACGATCCAGCGCGCGCCCGCGTCATAGGCGGCCCTGATCGTTGCCAGTGCGTAATCCGGATTGGACATGTAGCCGTCAAAGAAATGTTCAGCGTCAAAGAGCGCCTCGCGTCTTTGCGCGACCAGATGCGCGATGGAGCGGGCGATGTTGTCGGTGTTTTCCGCAAGCGGGACGCCCAGCGCAGTTTTGACGTGGAATTCATGGGTCTTGCCAACAAGGCAAACTGACTTGGTATTGGCATTCAGAACGGCCGCCAGCACATCGTCATTTTCGGCGGACATGCCGCTGCGTTTGGTCATGCCAAAGGCGGTCATTTTAGCGCGGGTGTTCGGTGCGTCGTCAAAGAATGCGGAATCGGTTGGGTTGGCCCCGGGCCAGCCACCTTCGATATAATCGACGCCCAGCGCGTCAAGCGCGGTTGCGATCTGGCGCTTTTCATCCGTCGAGAATTGCACGCCCTGAGTTTGCTGCCCGTCGCGCAGGGTGGTGTCGTAGAGATAGAGGCGTTCGCGGGTCATTGGGTCACCTCTGGATTTGTCGATTGGTTTCGCATGCGAAAAATTCGGATTAACAATGAGTGAGCGTGCGGTAAAGTATAGGAATCTTTACCGTTATGCGTAGCATCACGGTTTGCCCCCCACCCTCGGGTCTGGGGCAAACGTGTGTTGTGGCCACGACGTGGAGTACCATCATTTGAGCGCTTCCAGTTTGGATGGGTCGAAGTTAGGTGCCGGTGACAAGTCTATCCGATCCTTACTCATCTTTACTTCCACTCCTGCCGCGATGAGGCCTGCTTTGATCCGGTCAACTTCTGAAAAATCCTTGGTCGCCATTGCTTGAATTCGCAATCTCATCAATTTCTCAATCAATTCACTGATCAACTTTGAAGCACTGTTTGAGATATCGCCATACGCGCTCATCGTACGACCACCACCCGCTATGACGGCTTCTCCTGCTTCTTCACGTGTTCTGACCACCTCGGTCGCATCAAAACTGTGAAACTTCGCCGCAATCAAATAAGGATCAAACCCTAAAAATACCAATGAAGCTTCGAGTTTGTGCATCTCAAGTTTCTTGATGTAACCATTCAACAAGGTCAGTGCGAGCGACGTGTTCAGGTCTTGCGACAGCGCATCAACAATCTCTTGTGGAGGCGGAACCTTTGGACCGCCTACTCTTGCGAAACCAACACTCAAATTAGCATCCGCCAACAGAGCAGCCATTTTATGCAGCGTCTTCTCCGCCTCCTCCCGCTTCTTCTCCGTCCAATCCATCGGCTTTCGATAATGCGTAGACAGCATCACAAACCGGATCACCTCGCCCGGCACGCCCTGATCCAACAGATCCCGGACGGTAAAGAAGTTGCCCAACGACTTGGACATCTTCTTGCCCTCGACCTGCAACATCTCGTTGTGCATCCAGACATTCGCAAATTCGTGGCCTGCGCATTTGCTCTGCGCAATCTCGTTCTCATGATGTGGGAACAGCAAATCATTGCCGCCGCCGTGAATGTCGAAATTTGCGCCCAAAAGATCATGCGCCATGGCAGAGCATTCGATGTGCCACCCGGGGCGGCCCCGGCCCCACGGGCTGTCCCAGCCGGGCGTTTTTTCATCTGATGGTTTCCACAAGACGAAATCCATCGGGTTGCGCTTGTAGGGTGCAATCTCAACACGGGCACCTGCGATCATGTCATCAATGGAGCGGCCCGACAGTGCGCCATACTCAGCATAGCTTTCGACAGCGAACAACACATGCCCTTCAGCGGCATAGGCGCGGCCCTTCGCGATCAAATCTTCAATCATCGCAACCATTTGGGGGATATACTGCGTCGCACGCGGCATCGCATTTGGCTCCAACGCGCCAACGGCGGCCATGTCATCCAGAAACCATTGCGTTGTCTCGGCGGTGATCTCACCGATCGCGCGCCCACTTTCAGCCGCGCGGGCGTTGATCTTGTCATCGACATCCGTGAAATTGCGCACATAGGTCACATGATCGGGTCCATACACATGGCGCAGCAACCGAAAGAGCACGTCAAACACAATCACCGGACGCGCGTTGCCCAGATGGGCGCGGTCATAGACGGTGGGCCCGCAGACATACATGCGCACGTTATCCGCATCAATCGGCACAAAGACCTCTTTGCGCCGTGTCTTGGTATTGTGCAGCTTGATGGCCGTCTTGGGGGTTGTCATCGGTTCGTCCTCGCGCAGGGGTAACGCGGGGATGCCACATATCTATCTGGATGAAAACGACATGAACACGCCCGCGAGAAAACTCAGCAGGTAATAATACAGCAGATAATGCACATCGTGGTGTTCATGCCCCTGACTAGCCCGGTGAGGACTGCCGGGTCAAGGGCGTTTGATATCTGTGTGGTCATGGATGAGATTGACGAATCGTAAATGCTCTGCGCCCCTGCGCCCCAACGCAAACTCAGGAGGCCGCGATGAAAGCATCACAACGCATTACCACCCTGTTGGGCGGTGGATCGGACGGCTGGGACGTGTTCAACCGCGCGCGCAAGATGATTGGGGACGGCACGCCCGTGACTGAGCTGACGATTGGCGAGCATGATATCCGCACCGCGGCCCCGATCTTGCAAGACATGCACCGCGCCGCGATGGCGGGGCACACAGGATATGCCGCGGTGCCCGGCACCACACATCTGCGCGATGTCGTGGCCGCGCGTGTGCAATCGCGCACCGGCGTGCCGACCACCCGCGCCAATGTGATGATCACGCCGGGTGGCCAATCCGCTCTTTTCGCGGCACATGCGGCTGTCTGTGATCCCGGTGATACCGCGCTTTACCTGGACCCGTTTTATGCGACCTACCCCGGCACGCTGCGCGGGGTCAGCGCCAAACCTTTGTGCATCCAGACCCGGGCCGAGGACGCCTTTCAGCCCCGCGCCAGCCATATCGCGGCCCATGCAGAGGGCGCAAAGTCACTGCTGATCAATTCCCCCAACAACCCCACCGGCGTGGTCTATTCACGTGCCACGCTTGAGGGCATCGCGCAGGTGTGCATCGACAATGATCTGTGGCTGATCTCGGACGAAGTCTATGACACGCAAGTTTGGGAAGGCGCGCACATCAGCCCCCGCGCCCTGCCGGGGATGACGGAGCGGACACTGGTGGTGGGATCAATGTCGAAATCTCATGCGATGACTGGATCGCGGTGCGGCTGGATCATTGGACCTGAGGATATCGTCGACCATCTGATCAACCTCGCGACCCACACGACCTACGGCGTGCCGGGGTTTATTCAGGACGCAGCAGCCTTTGCGCTCACCCAAGGTGAGGCAGTGGAGACCGAAGTTGCCGCTCCCTTCCGCCGCCGCCGCGCCCTCGCAAAAAAAGTGCTGGCCGCTCAGAACGCCGTTGCGCTGGTTCCCGCACAAGGGGCGATGTATCTGATGCTGGATGTACGCAGCACGGGCATGACCGGTGAAGCGTTCGCGAACGCCCTGCTCGACGCCCATCACATTGCGGTCATGCCCGGCGAAAGCTTTGGTCAGTCAGCGGCGGGGCATGTCCGGGTCGCGATGACCATCGAAGACGGGGCATTTGAAACGGCACTGCGCACCTTATGTGCTTTTGCCGAAGGTCTTGCGAAAGCGGCTTGACACCCTGATATGAAAGGTCTCGCTGAAGCGCGGGACAGATCCCCCCATGGATCATGGGCGAGGCGATTGCCCAATATGTCGAGCGCGAGGAAAAACGCGAAGCGTTCCGCCAGGATGGCATCCGCGCCTGGGACGCCTATCAGGAGACCGGGCTTCACGTGACACATGCCGAGGCAGACGCTTGGCTGGCCCAGCTCGCCGCTGGTGACGATAAGGAGCCGCCTGAGTGCCAGAACTGATCTAATCGCCCGAGGCGCTGGCAGATGTGCAGCGCCTCCATCGTTTACTTGCTGAGAAAAACCCTGATGCAGCCTTACGTGCAGCCGGTGCAATCCGTGACGGGATGCAAATCATTGCAGACCATCCCGATGCCGACCGTCCCGCGGATGACATGGACCCAGGATTTCAGGAATGGTCGATCAGCTTTAGTGCCAGCGGCAATATCGCGCTCTATCGGTTGCAGCAAAACGTGGCTTTGGTTGCCGCAGTGAGCCACCATAAAGAGGCCAGTTATCAGCCTTCATAGGCAGGTTTGGTGCGGCTTCGGAGGTCCGGTGAGAGCCCGAAGTGACTAATGCTGCGCCAGGTTTGAACGTCAGCTATCGCTGGCGATCAAGAAACTACTTAGGTTTTGAATGGGGTTTGTGGCTGCGGAAAACTGGCACTGTGCCAACTCTTCCAAAAAGGAGGGTTTGTTTAACGTGCGCCAGACTTCTATAACTTACGGGCCAGCTTTTTTATCCGGGCCAGTTCGCAGGCATACTCGCGCTCGGAATCGGTGCGCGTTGGAGCGCCATTTCTTACTGCCTCCATACGACCTTGCGATCTCGCAAATGCTTTGGCGTTTATTTCGTCAATGATAGTTTGAGATTCATCTCTAGGCTCAGATATTTCTGGAGTGTCCCCGCCACCAAGGTTCAGCCAAGCACTCAAGTTTGTGCCGTTTTCAGCATCTTGAGCGACAATGTAATCCTCGATGGATGTACTTTTCTCAGGGATGTCAGGATTGGTAGAATTGCATTGCGCTAAATTCTTATGATCATTCCGCCCCGGAACTGGCTTCGAATATTGGTTTGCAGATGCTTTGTTGAACGGGCTGTTGATCCGCATGCCCTCTGGCCGGCCCGACGACGGGTGTACTGTTTCCATGGGCGGCCTCAAAGATGTCTTCTGCGATATCGGCTCTGACGGTTCCTCTCTTATACTGGCTTTCCTTTTCGCTGCTGCTTTCTGTTCCAGCGACATGTCCTTTATCTGAATAGATATCTCTTCAAGGTCAAAGGGTTCAAAGCAAGGCAGATCGTTATTTGTCATCAACGCCTTGACTGCGTGAAAGCACACGAGCCGAAGATCCCTTGAATGGTAACCCCAAATGAAAGATCGGTGCTCACTATCTTCCCACTGCAAGAGTTCTCCGGGCGACACGAACTCGTCGGGATCAAACTTCTTGCGCGCTTCCATGAAAGCTTTAGCTTCTCGAGGATTGTGCGCAAAATACAGCATGACAAGACGCCCGCACTCCTTCAGCATCAATAGTTGATGTTCCGTAAGCCCTACGCTTTCGTTCTTCTTGGGCAAACCCAGACTAAGCATTAAGCTGTGGTATCCATCTCCCGTCCCATCTTTGTCGAAGACCGGTTCCAGCTCCACGGACAATGCTTGCCGGTTTTTGGCTTTTTGAGCTTTGCTGTAGCCTGTCCATGCAATCCATCCGAACAAGGCAAGGATCGATAAACCGAAGGTCGGCCACGCAAAAAATACCGCCAAGACACACAATAGGGTAGTGCTGTTTTCCCAGCGTGTGTTTGTCATAGTGCGCTCTTTCTCTCATAAATGAATTTTAAGTATGCTAATTGCGGAATTAGACTTTGTCATGGCCGAAGCACCATTTGCAGCTCTCGGGTTCGGAGCACTAGCATATCCCGCAAAAACCACCGTTTGCCAAACGGTTCAGCGAACCGGACTTTGGCGCACTTGCAGCGAAGGTCTGAAAAGTCCGCACAGCCGACCTTCCCGCCCTCTCCTACCAAGGCCATCAACTGCGGCATTTCTATTCCGGCGCGCTTAAAAGCGCGGTAGCCTGCTGCTTTCAAGCGTCTCTGTACGACCGCATTTTTGAGAGTGCTTCTCGTTTCCGATCAAGCATCGCTTCTAGTGCGTGAACCTTCGCTCGAACGGGGGCTCATCCGGGGGTCGCGAAGTGTTCACTTGAGACCATTCGCGAAAGTAAATGCCGGGGCGGCTTCCCACCCCGGCATTCGTTATCTGATTCTAAAAGAGCGACGATCAGAACCGCAAAGAGCCTCGGATGCTGAACGTGGTGGCATCAATATCGTTGCCCGCAACACCGCCGACATCGTCAAAACGATGCTCAAGCACCTCAGCACCAATCAGATAGCGGTCTGTGACCTGATAGGCGACACCCAGACCAAAAAACGGACCAGTTTCATCACCCACAGATGTATCGGCGCGCGCAGCCCCGGCTGTTGCATAGACCAATGTGCGGCCAAGATCATAACCACCGCGAATTTTGGCGCGCGCAACGGAATCAATGGATGCAGCACCGCCGCCCAAGCTGATGTCGGTTTTGTCGTAATCGAGTTCCCCACCCAGTACGAACTGACCAAAGTCATAGTCGTAGCCAGCATGGAAGCCGTAAGATGTGTCGTCACCGTCAAGTGCGCCTGTCGCACTGTCGGCGTCTGCATGGCCAAATTGCAGACCGGTGTAAAATCCTGTCCAATCGCCACCTGTGTTCACAGGTACGGGTGCGGGGGCATAAACCTGCGCATCAGCCGGTGCCTCAACCGGGCTGCCCGCGAAAGCGGCACTGCCCAATGCCGTTGTGCCCAAGACCAGTACAAACAGTTTTGAAGTGCGTGTCATGTGTTGCTCCTTTTGTTAATCCGAATGCCCACACGTAATGCGGGATCATCCGGTTAACGCACTAAATAGGTACAAGTTTCCCAGATGATAGTTAACAGCTTCGTGATGCGCGGATGTTTGCAGTTAGGTCGCATTTTATCGGCAAAGTTGTGCCTGTTGATACAAATTGTGATCACTGGCACGGAACTCAAATGCAGGTCGCAAACAGAACACCCGTCGCGAATAGAACAGAAAACAGTCTGTCAGTTGAGCAGCATCACCCCAAGGGAGGACGGCAGTGAGAGCTGATTTGTGTATTTTCATTCGCGTGTCGCGCACCATCGGTGCCGACCGCGGTCGTGCCGCACGGGGGGCGCCTTTTGGGTGCCGAAACCGCACCTTTCTCTGACACTTTTCGGACGTACCATACATGACAGATCAATCTCCCGCCCGCACCGGTGGCCGCGCTGCACGGCGCGCTGCCCGCGCAGCCCCGCTTGCCGATCATCTTCGCCCCATTCGTGCGGGCATGAACGGTGGCACCTACAAACCCCTGACCGAAGAGGGCATGCAGCGCATTCACACCGCGGCACTCGATGCTCTGGAACAGATCGGATTGGCCGATGCGCCGCCCACTGGCGTAGCATATCTGACGGCGGCCGGGGCCATACAGGGTGACGATGGCCGCATCCGGTTTCCGCGCGCGTTGGTTGAGGAAACGATTGCCCGTGCCAACCGGTCTTTGACCCTGCATGGCCGTGACCCTGCGCATGACCTGGAACTGTCGGGAAACCGCGTACATTATGGCACCGCGGGCGCTGCTGTTCATCTGGTGGACGCTGAGGGGCGCAATTACCGCGAATGTGGGGTGCAAGACCTGCATGACGCGGCGCGCATCGCTGACCAGTTGGAAAACATCCATTTTTTGCAAAGGCCGATGGTCTGCCGAGACATCCCGGACAACCTTGAGATGGACCTGAATTCGATCTACGCCTGCTGCTCTGGCACCAAAAAGCATGTCGGCGCGTCTTTTACCGATCCTGCGTATGTCAAACACGGGCTCGAATTATTGCACATGATCGCTGGTGGCGAAGACAAATGGCGCGCGCGCCCCTTTGTCAGCAACTCCAACTGTTTTGTCGTCCCACCGATGAAGTTCGCCACCGAATCCTGTCAGGTGATGGAGGCCTGTATCGAAGGCGGCATGCCTGTGTTGCTGTTGTCTGCTGGCATGGCCGGGGCGACAGCCCCCTCAACCGTGGCAGGCGCGATTGTGCAGGCCACAGCGGAATGTCTGGCAGGGCTGGTATACGTGAATGCCGTCAAACCCGGCGCACCTGCGATTTTTGGCACATGGCCCTTTGGTCTGGATTTGCGCAGCGGGGCAATGACGGGAGGATCTGGCGAACAGGCCCTGCTGACTGCGGGATGTGCGCAGATGCATAAATTCTATGACCTGCCCGGTGGTGCCGCCGCTGGCATCGCCGACAGCAAACTGCCCGACATGCAGGCCGGATGGGAACAGATGTGTTCCAACGTCATGGCGGGGCTGTCAGGTCTTAACATGGTCTATGAGGCGGCTGGCATGCATGCGTCCCTGCTGGGCTTTTGTCACGAAAGCCTGATCCTTGGGGATGACCTGATCGGTCAGGCACTGCGCTGTGTGCGCGGGATTGAGGTGACGGATGACACGCTGGCGCTCGAAGAAATCCGCCAGGTCTGCATTGGTGGGCCGGGACATTATCTGGGGACAGAGCAAACATTGAGCCGGATGGAGGCGGATCATGTTTATCCTGCCCTTGGCAACCGCATGTCGCCAAAGGAATGGGCCGAAATGGGCAAGCCCGATCTGATCGAAAAGGCCAAAGCGCGCAAAGAAATGATACTGGCAGAACGCGCCTCAGCGCGGCTTGATCCGGCAACAGATGCTGCAATCAGGGCCAGATTCAACATTCATCTGAGCGCCTGAATTCTGGCCGTTTGACGTCTGAAATAAAAGAGGCCCGGCAATCTGGGGCTGCCGGACCTCTCTCAACCTATGAAGGACTATTTTCTGCCGCGCCCTTCACAGGCCTATCCCGTTAACCCTCAGAAGGGGCCACAGGCATCACGCCCGCCTCAGTTGCAGCCTGCACCTCGGCATCATCCAATGCGCCATCCGCGTTCAGATCCATCGCTGAAAACTGCTCTGCGGTGACGTCAGGATAGACGGCCTGCACTTCTGTGACACTCAGCAGACCATCGCCATTTGCATCGAGTTCGGCACCGCCTGCGCCCATCGCATAGGCGGGCAGGCAGAAGGCTGATACGGCAATTGCGGCCAATTTGTTGAGTCTGTTCATCTTGATACTCCCTTTCAGGGTTGTTGATGTTTGAAAGCATGTTTTCGTGCCTTCACCCTGTCAGACGGTTCAGCAGGGGTTTGCGTCCCTGTCCGACGCCGCCGGCGTGCGCACACGCGGCTCCCTGCCGATTGCGGTGATCGGCTTGGGCAAACGCCCGCCCAAAAAGCCCCTGTTAAGCGCATCGGCGAAAATTCCCTCACTGGTTGTATGGTGAAAATCGGGCATTGTGTGGGGAAAACCAATTGAGGCCCCCAAGAATGAGGCACCTTATGACATCGCCAACAGCTGACCCGATCTCAGACATGCTGCCCCGCCTGCGCGCCCGCGCCCGCAAGCTGTGTCGCACCCATGATGAAGCAGAGGACCTGACCCAAGAGACAGCATTGCGGCTGTGGCAGGCGCTGCACCGCGATGGCAACATCACGGCACCAGACAGATATGCGATGATCACCCTGCACAACCTGGCGCGCAGCCGCTGGCGCAGCCGTCAGGAAACCGAAGAGCTGGCCGACGACATGGCCCAGACCGCACCCGCAGCCCCTGCCCGACTGGCCTGTGCCGAATTGCGCGCTGCGATCATGCGGTTGCCGGCTGACCAGGCGCACCTGATGGCGCTGGTGCTGGCCGGGGAAAGCAGCCCGCAGGTATTGGCGGCCCTGCACGGCGTTCCGGTCGGCACGGTCATGTCGCGCCTTGCGCGCGCGCGCGCAAAGCTGCGGGCGGATATGGGATTGGAAGGAACGGCGTCGGTCGTCGAACTGCTTTGATTGGCATCCGCTTTTCGGCTTTGTGACAAGAACTGCCGCCATTTTCAAAAAAAGCCGAATACATCTGCAAATCCCAACCCGATGGCCATCTGCCGATTGCACCGCCATAGTCGTCGAACCGCAACTCAGGTGAGGATGATCCATGGCTGCCAGCTATTATGCCCCAACAGGTGGTCTGCCCGGCCAGGATCAACTGCTGACCGACCGCGCGGTTTTTACCGATGCCTATGCAGTGATCCCCAAGGGGACGATGCGCGATATTGTCACCAGCTATCTGCCATTTTGGGAAAACACGCGCCTGTGGGTGATTGCACGGCCGCTCAGCGGCTTTGCCGAAACGTTCTCGCAATACATCATGGAAGTTGCCCCCGGCGGGGGGTCAGATCGCGCTGAAACAGATCCCGCTGCGCAAGGCGTGCTGTTTGTCGTTGAAGGCACCGCCACGCTTGCCGTTGATGGCAAGACCCACACACTGACGCCCGGCGGCTATGCCTATTTGCCCCCGAACTCGGGATGGACCCTGCGCAATGGCAGTGACAACATGCTGCGGTTTCATTGGATCAGAAAAGCCTATGAAGCCGTTGAGGGCCTTGATCATCCAACGGTGATCATCGCCAACGAACAAGATATCGCCCCCACCGTCATGCCGGGCACCGAAGGCAAATGGGCCACGACCCGTTTCGTGGACCCCACCGATCTGCGCCACGACATGCATGTGACGGTGGTGACGTTTGAACCCGGCGCGGTGATCCCGTTTCTGGAAACCCACGTTATGGAACACGGGCTTTATGTGCTTGAAGGCAAGGCCGCCTATCGTCTGAACACCGATTGGGTCGAGGTTGAGGCGGGCGATTACATGTGGCTGCGCGCCTTTTGTCCGCAGGCCTGCTATGCGGGTGGGCCGGGGCGGTTCCGGTATCTGCTTTACAAAGATGTGAACCGCCACATGACATTGCGACCAGCCGGCGCTGGCAGTGCTAGGAAGTAGCGCTGCCGCCTATTGCCACCGTGAGCTCTTTTGCCCCGGCAACCACGTCGGCACTGAAATCCGCAATCCGCTCTGAGCCGACCCGTGCCGTGGGGCCGGAAACAGAAATGCCGCCAACCGCTTCGCCGTTCATATCAAACACAGGGGCCGCAATGCAGCGCATACCAAGATTGCGTTCCTCACCGTCGATGGCATAGCCCCGCGCCCGAGTGGCCGCCAGATCAGCCTTTAGCGCGTCAGGGTCCGTCAGGGTAAATTCGGTAAAGCGTTCGAGGGGCGCGTCGTTCAGGAACCGATCAAGCTGGGTCGGCCCCATTTGCGCCATCAGCGCCTTACCAATCCCCGATGCATGCAATCGGGACAGTGTGCCGGGCGGGAAAAACGCGCGGATGCTTGCATGGGTCTCAACCTGACTGACGAAAAGCACATGACCATTCTGCTCGATGCCAAGGTTCGCAGTCTCGCCTGTGTCCTCCATCAACTGCCGCAGAAAGGGCCGCGCCCTTTCCACTAGACTGGTCCGTTTGAGAAACCGCGCACCGATGATAAAAGCGCGCGCACCGACGTGCCAAACCTGATCCACCGGATCAAATTCGACCAATCCTCTGCCTTCAAGCGTGACCAAAATGCGGTACACCGTCGCTGGGGACTGGCCCATGTCCGCTGCCAATGTGGACAGCGCCCTGCCCTGCGCCTCGCTCAGAAACTCAAAAACCTCCATCGCGCGGTCCAGCGATTTGATGGTGTTCTGCGCGGTTTTGTCATGCCAGTCACGGGGCCTGCCCCGCGCCTTACGTACCGGTTGATCAGGAGATTCTGAGGAGCCCATAATTTTCATTCCAACGGTTATGAAAGACGCATTCACGATATGAAAAATACAAGCCCATGACAATGCAGCATTTTTTCTGCATTTGTAAAAATGAAAAATGTTTTCAAAAAAATATCCTTTGGATGGCTCAACCTTTAGGATCAAGGCAACGAACACAAGGAGACGACTATGAGCTTCCAGAACCCCGTTTTCATCCCCGGTCCGACCAACATGCCTGAGGCCCTGCGCAAAGCCTGCGACATGCCGACGATCGACCACCGTTCTCCGATTTTCGGTAAGATCCTGCATCCTTGTCTTGATGGTGTGCGTCAGGTTCTGAAATCTGAAAGTGCAAACATCTTTATCTTTCCCTCCACCGGCACCGGCGGTTGGGAAACGGCGCTGACCAACACGCTGAGCAAAGGGGACAAGGTTCTGGCCGCGCGCAACGGCATGTTCTCGCACCGCTGGATTGATATGTGCCAGCGGCATGGGCTGGACGTTCAGGTTGTTGAAACCCCATGGGGTCAAGGCCTGCCTGCCGACCGCTACGCCGAAATCCTCAAAGCGGACAAGAATCACCAGATCAAAGTTGTTCTGGCCACCCACAATGAAACCGCCACCGGGGTGAAATCCGACATCGGTGCCGTGCGCAAAGCGCTAGACGCGGCAGGTCACCCTGCCCTGCTCTTTGTGGACGGCGTAAGCTCCATCGCGTCGATGGATTTTCGGTTTGATGACTGGGGCGTGGACGTGGCTGTGACCGGTAGCCAAAAGGGCTTCATGTTGCCTGCGGGTCTGGCCATCGTCGGGTTTTCAGACAAGGCTGTCGCCGCGTCCAAGACAGCAGATTTGCCGCGCACCTTCTTTGACATCAAAGACATGCAGAACGGCTATAACGCCAACGCCTTTCCCTATACGCCGCCGGTGGGCTTGATGAATGGCCTTAAAATGTCGCTTGATATGCTGCTTGACGAAGGGCTTGAGAATGTCTTTGCCCGGCACCACCGGATCGCAACAGGCGTGCGGCAAGCCGTGTCGGCGTGGGGGCTGGAACTCTGTGCTGCATCCAATGACCTTCATTCTGACACGGTATCGGCGATCCGCACGCCGGACGGGTTCAACGCGACAGATATCGTCACACATGCCGCCGATGTGTACGGTGTGGCGTTTGGGGTCGGTCTGGGCGAGGTCGCCGGAAAAGTGTTCCGGATAGGCCACCTTGGCAGCCTGACAGACGTGATGATGCTGAGCGGGATCGCAACCGCAGAGATGTGCATGGCCGATCTGGGCCTTGATATCACGCTCGGCTCAGGCGTTGCCGCGTCACAGCAATATTACCGCGCCAATCCTGCCACTGCCCATCAAACCGCTGCCTGATAAGGACATAGATGCCATGTATATCCCCACATTCGATGACATGATCACGGCGCACGAGCGGATCAAACCCTACATCCACCGGACGCCGGTTCTGACATCTTCGTATCTGAACGAACTGATCGGTGCGCAGTTGTTCTTTAAATGCGAAAACTTCCAGAAAGCAGGTGCATTCAAGGTGCGCGGTGCCTCAAACGCGGTCTTTGGTCTGTCTGACGCGGATGCCAGAAATGGTGTCTGCACGCATTCATCTGGCAATCACGCCTTGTCGCTCAGCTATGCGGCGGGTCGCCGGGGTATTCCATGTAACGTCGTGATGCCCCACACGGCCCCTCAGGCGAAAAAGGACGCGGTCAAAGGGTATGGCGGCATCATCACAGAATGCGAACCCTCAACAACGTCGCGCGAAGCCGTCTTTGCCGAGGTTCAGGCTGCGACCGGGGGCAATTTTGTCCATCCCTATAATGATCCGAGGGTCATCGCTGGTCAGGGCACCTGTTCGCGAGAATTGATGGAGCAGACCGATGGTCTGGATATGGTCTTGGCCCCCATCGGCGGCGGCGGCATGATCTCTGGTACCTGCCTCACGCTTAGCACCATCGCGCCCGAAACGCAGGTCATCGCGGCCGAGCCTGAACAGGCCGACGATGCCTATCGCAGCTTCAAGGCCGGACACATCATTGCCGACGATGCGCCCAACACAATTGCAGACGGGCTGAAAGTGCCGCTCAAGGAACTGACCTGGCATTTTGTGTCTAACCACGTGACCGATATCCTGACCGCATCAGAGGATGAAATTATCGACGCGATGAAGCTGACGTGGCAGCGCATGAAGATCGTGATCGAAGCCAGCTGTGCCGTGCCGCTGGCCACCATCATCAAGAACAAAGACCGGTTTGCTGGCAAGCGGGTCGGCGTCATCATCACGGGTGGCAATGTCGATCTCGACACGCTGCCTTGGCTTAAGTGAAGGGAACAACCTCATGAACACGCATGTAAATTTTGAAAACCTCGAAGTCGGTTACGACGTTCCGGCCGTGCCGGGTATGGACGAGGCAGACATCGAAACACCCTGCCTCGTGCTCGATCTGGACGCGCTAGAGCGTAACATCGTCAAGATGGGCAACTTTGCCAAAGAAATGGGTGTGCGGCACCGGGTGCACGGCAAAATGCATAAATCCGTCGATGTGGCCAAACTTCAGGAAAAGCTGGGCGGTTCAGTTGGTGTGTGCTGCCAGAAAGTGTCCGAGGCAGAAGTGTTCGCCCGTGGCGGCATCAAAGACGTGATGGTGTCCAATCAAGTGACCCAACCCGCAAAGATTGACCGTCTCGCCCGGCTGCCTTTGCTTGGCGCGCGCACGATCTGTTGTGTGGACGACCCCGAAAATGTTGCGGACCTTTCTGCGGCAGCGGTCAGGCACGGAACCCAGATCGAATGTGTCGTCGAGATTGACTGCGGCGCGGGCCGATGCGGTGTTACAACAACGCAGGACGTTATTCACATCGCCAAGCTGATCGATGCCGCAGATGGGCTTAAGTTTGCCGGCTTGCAAGCCTATCAGGGTGCCATGCAGCACCTGGATTCTTACGAAGATCGCAAGGCCAAGATCGACACCGCCGTGGCGCAGGTCGCTGACGCAATTGCGGGCCTCAAGGAGCAGGGCTTGGAGTGCGATATCGTTGGCGGCGGTGGCACCGGGTCCTACTATTTTGAAGGGACTTCTGGTGTTTTCAATGAGTTGCAGTGTGGTTCTTATGCGTTCATGGATGCCGATTATGGCCGTATCCTCGACAAGGACGGGAACCGCATTGACCAGGGCGAATGGGAAAACGCATTGTTCATTCTGACCTCCGTCATGTCCCACGCCAAGGCCGATCTTGCTGTCGTTGATGCGGGCCTCAAGGCACAATCCGTCGATAGTGGCCTGCCGGTGGTCTATGGCCGCACGGATGTCGAATATTTTAAATGCTCAGACGAGCATGGCGTGATCCGCGACCCCAAAGGTGTTCTCAAGGTCAACGACAAGCTGCGCCTTGTGCCCGGCCACTGTGACCCGACCTGCAACGTCCATGATTGGTATGTCGGTGTCCGCGGCGGCAAGGTTGAAACAGTCTGGCCCGTGTCCGCGCGCGGCAAAGCGTATTGATTACAACACCTTCAACAGCGACGTTGAAGAAAAGACGCCTGCGTGCCTGCCGTTCCCGGCACCACACGCAGGCGCACGCATTTTATTAGGAGAACCCCATGATAATCGTTCCCGAACGCGAAATTGCTGCCCTGATGACCCGAGACGCGGCATTTGATGCGGTGAGTGGTGTCTTTGCCGCTATGGCATCAAAAGACGCCTATAATTTCCCCGTCATCCGCGAGGCCATTGGCCACGAGGACGCGCTTTATGGGTTCAAAGGCGGCTTTGACAAGGCGGGCATGGCACTGGGGGTCAAGGCGGGCGGCTATTGGCCCCACAATCTGGAAAAACACGGCCACATCAACCACCAGTCCACGGTATTTTTGTTCGATCCCGACACCGGCATGGTCAAGGCAATGGTGGGCGGCAACCTGTTGACAGCGCTGCGCACGGCGGCGGCGTCTTCGGTGTCGATCAAACATCTGGCGCGCAAGGACGCAAGGGTCATGGGCATGATCGGTGCAGGCCATCAGGCCACCTTCCAATTGCGCGCCGCATTGGAACAGGGCCGCTTTGAAAAAGTCATCGGCTGGAACTATCACCCCGATATGCTGCCCAACCTTGAAAAGGTCGCGACCGAGGCGGGCCTGCCGTTTGAGGCGGTTGAACTGGACGGCATGGGCGAGGCTGACGTCATCATCTCGATCACCTCAGCCTTTGCGCCTTCGCTGATGGCGGATCATGTCTCGCCCGGCACCCACATCGCCTGCATGGGCACCGACACCAAAGGCAAGCAAGAGGTCGAGGCCGCCCTGCTGGCCCGCGCAACGGTCTTTACCGACGAAGTGGCGCAATCCATCAGCATTGGCGAGGCGCAGCACGCCATTGCCGAGGGCCTGATCAAGCAAAGTGATGTGCATCAGATCGGCGCGGTGATCAACGGAACCCACAAGGGCCGGACATCGGAGGATGAGATCACCTTGTTTGATGGGACGGGCGTTGGTCTGCAGGATCTGGCCGTCGCTGCCAAGGTGGTGGAACTTGCGGTGCAACAGGGCGTCGCCATTGAGGTCGATTTCTAAGAAGTTGGCCTTTGAGATGATCGAGGGCATTTGAAAGGTCTCAGACTGAGGTCACTGATTTAGCGACAAAAAAGGGCGCTCCCAACTGGAGCGCCCTTTGCTGTTTCAAGGGTGCACGCACCCGAGGGTCAGTTGTCCTTTGGCAGAGATCCCGCCCCGTGACCGGCCATGCCGCCCGAGACTTCTTCTGTTGCTTCCCCAGAAAGCTCCTCTGGCAGGATCAGGTTCAAAACGATCGCAATCAACGCAGCAGGCAGAAGGCCCGACGTCATCAGAATGCGCAGCGTGTCTGGCAAATACTGAACCGCCTTGGGGTCCAGTTGCAGGCCAAGGCCCACCGACAGGGCAATCGCAAAGATCACCATGTTGCGGCGGTTCCAATTCACGTCGGACAGCATCGAAATGCCCGCCGCCACCACCATGCCGAACATCACGATCACACCGCCCCCCAGAACCTCAATTGGGATGGTGCGGATCACAGCACCCACTTTGGGGATCATCCCGCAGAGGATCAAAAAGATCGCACCGATGGTGACAACGTGCCGGGACATCACACCGGTCATCGCAATCAGACCGACATTCTGGCTGAACGAGGTGTTGGGGAAACCGCCGAATACACCTGCAACCGCCGTGCCAATACCGTCAGCATAGGTCGCACCTGTGATCTCTTCTTCCGTTGCCTCACGCCCGGCACCCCCTTTGGTGATACCGGACACATCGCCAACCGTCTCAACGGCGGAAACAAAGGCCATCAGACAAAATCCGACAATCGCCGCAAAGCTCATCTCGAACCCGTATTTGAACGGAACCGGGAAGGCGACAGGTGCCGCGCGGCCCCAGCTGGTGGCAATGCCCTCCAGCGTGACCATGCCCATCGCCATGGCATAGAAATAACCAACGAAAATACCAATCACGACAGCGGACACCGCCAACATGCCTTTGGCATAGAATTTGAGCGCCAGCGTCACAAAGATCACAACCAATGCGGCTGACCAGTTCAGCAACGATCCATATTCAGGCTGGTCAATGGCAGGCACACCACCTGCGGCATATTGGATGCCGACCTTGACCAGCGCCAAACCGATCATCGTGACCACAAGGCCCGTGACCAGTGGCGGCAAGGCAAATCGGATCTTGCCAATAAACGTCGCAATAAACGTGTGGAACAGACCGCCAATGACCACACCCCCAAAGAGGGCTGGCAATGCCTCGACACCTTTGCCTGCCACCAGCGGGATCATGATAGGGATGAACGCAAAACTGGTGCCCTGCACAATCGGCAGCCGCGCGCCAACGGGGCCAAAACCAATGGTCTGGAACAACGTCGCAACACCGGCAAAGAGCATCGACATCTGGATGAGATAGGTCATGTCCGGAAAACCCTGCGCCCCCGCGTCAGAGCCAAAGCCAAAGCCAGCGGCACCCGCGATGATGATCGCAGGGGTCACGTTTGAGACAAACATGGCCAGCACATGTTGTATTCCCAAGGGCACCGCGCGGTGCAGCGCCGGGGTATAATTTGGGTCGCGGAGCTGTTCCGGGGTCCCGATGGAGGCATCTGTCATGATCATAAGTCCCTTTTGGTTATTGCGTTAGCTGGCGTTTAGGCCACCAGTCTGGTCATTGTTCGATGATGTAGGGTTGCGTGAACCAGTGTTCCTCAAGGTTCGCGCCATTGCCGATACGGTCGATGACGGCAAAAACGCCCGGCTCGGACAGCGGTGTCAAAACGCCGTGCCAGGTGCCGCGATGGAAATTGATCGCCTGACCGGGTGCGGTCAAAAACGCGCGTGGGTCAATTGGTGTGCCAGCCTTATCCGCCGCAACAACCACCAAAAACGGATCAGCAGACATCGGTACAAACGCCTGACTGCCCTCTGGGTGGCGCTCCACCATTTCCAGCGTCAGGGGCAGCGTTTCTTTTTCGCCCTGAAAGATGCTGATCCCTGCCTTGCCATCAGCAAAATCCAAATTGGCCAGGTCATGAAACCGCCCGCATTTCCCCTGATTGATGATTTTATCCGGCGTCCCTGATACCTCCAACACATCGCCGTAGGGCGCAAAGGCCTGCGCCGTCAGGGGGGCGATCTTGATCCGGTTGTTCATGCGCAAAACTTTTCCTGTAGCCGCAGTTCCGCTATCCGTTCAACCTGCCTGCACGCTTCAGAAAATTCGGTGTCACGGTCGTTTTCGATGCGCCGCTTGAAGGCGTCCATGATCGACGCTTTGGTGTTGTCGCGCACCGCAATGATGAAGGGAAAACCAAATTTCGTGGTATAGGCGTCGTTGAGCGCCGTAAAGGTCTGGCGTTCGTCATCGGTGAGTGCGTTCAACCCAACCGATGCCTGTTCGGCTGTCGACTCCGCGGTCAGGCGCTTGGCCTCAGCCAGTTTGCCCGCCAGATCGGGGTGCGCGGTCAGCACGCCAAGGCGCTTTTCGGCATCCGCACTGCGAAACACCCGTGCCAGCATCTGATGCACACCTTGTGCCGTATCATGGGTCGGACCCAATTCATGCGCAAATGCCCCTTCGGCGACCCATGGGCTGTGTTCAAAGATGCCGCCAAATTCCGCAACAAAGGTGTCGCGGTCCATCTGGGATGGGCGCATTTTCGGCATGGCTGGGTTTTCCTTGGCCCAATGTTCAGCAATCTCAAGTCGCGTGGCAAACCAGACATCTTCATGTGATTTGAAATGGTCCAGCACCCGTCGCAATGCCGCAGAACGGCCCGGGCGGCCCATCAGCCGACAATGAAGGCCAATCGACAACATTTTGGGCTGACCGGCACACCCTTCTGCATGCAGGATATCAAAACTGTCTTTCAGGTAGCTTTCAAACTGATCCCCATTGGTGAAACCTGCTTGAATCGCAAACCGCATGTCATTGCAGTCCAACGTATAGGGCACGATCAGTTGATCACGTCCATCGAAGTTCATCCAATAGGGCAGATCATCGGCGTAACTATCTGCAATATAGGCAAATTGCCCGGTTTCAGCGACCAGCCGCACAGTGTTGTTTGAACAACGCCCGGTGTACCATCCGCGCGGGGCAGCCCCTGTGAGTTCAGTGTGCAAACGGATCGCCTCTGCAATCTGAGCACGCTCTTCCTGCTCTGCCATGTCCTTGTGTTCGACCCATTTCAGGCCATGGCTGGCAATCTCCCACCCTGATGCCTTCATCGCAGCAACCTGTTCAGGCGCGCGGGCCAAGGCGGTTGTTACGCCATAAACCGTCAACGGCAGGTCACTCATCATCCGGTGCAAACGCCAAAAGCCAGCCCGCGATCCGTATTCGTATATTGATTCCATGTTCCAATGACGCTGGCCGGGCCAGGCAGAAGCACCTGTAATTTCGGAAAGAAATGCCTCTGACGCCGCATCACCATGCAGGATGTTATTCTCGCCACCCTCTTCATAATTAAGGACAATTTGAACTGCGATCTTGGCCCCGTTCGGCCAATTGGCTTTCGGCGGGGTCGCGCCATAACCTGTCATGTCACGTGGATATCGGTTCACAGAAAAGCCCTCCCGGATGGCATGCTTGTATTTCAAAACAATATTCTTGTTTTTCAAATAAAACACGAAGGAGTCTTCTGCCAGCAGGGCTTTGCTGATGGCGCGTCCAACAGACTATAAAAAGACCAACAAAGCAGGAGAGACACCCATGACCGGATATCTGACCACACATGTGCTCGACACCGCACGCGGCTGTCCAGCTCAGGGCCTCAAGATTGACCTTTTCAGGATCGACAGCGAAACGCGGATTCACCTCAAGACACTCACGACCAATGAGGACGGGCGCACCGACGAACAGATTTTGCCGGCAGGCCTGTTCGAAACCGGGACCTATGAACTGGTCTTTCATGCAGGTGACTATCTGGATGCCTGCGGCATACCCCCAGAATCCCCGCGGTTTCTGGATGTGATCCCCCTGCGTTTTGGCATGTCAGAAGCAACGCATTACCATGTGCCTTTGCTGCTGTCGCCGTTCAGCTACGCCACCTATCGCGGCAGTTAAGCGGGAATTGTGCTGTCGCGCACGACCTCGGTGATCCGGGAGATCACATATTCCATAAACAGCCGGGTCTTGGGATCCTGCCGCCTGCGGTGTGTGAAAAGGCAAGCCATCTGAATGGGTTCGGGCGGGTTTTGGGTGGCGACCGGCACCAAACGCCCTGCCTTTATGTGATCGGCCACCTCAAAGATCGGTTTCATCACGATGCCATTTCCTGCCAATGCCCAATCGGTCAGCACATCACCATCATCACATTCATAGCGCCCGGCAATCTGAAAACGTTTTGGTCCTTCGGCTGTGTTCAGGCGCCATTGAAATTCGGTGGCACCGGGAAACCGAAGGTTCAGACATTCGTGGTTCTGCACCATCAATTCCTGCCCGGAACTTGGGTTGCCATGCGCCTTGATATAGGCCGGGCTGGCACAGAGGATACGTTCCACATCCGCAATCTTGCGCATGCGCAGATTGCTGTCCTCGGGTTGCCCAAGAAAGAATGACAGATCAAGACCTTCGGTGGTCAGGTCTACCTTGCGGTCCGTCAGCCTGAGCCGGATTTTCACTTCTGGATATTTGTCGAGAAATCCCCGCACCAAAGGGGCGATCAACCTGCGTCCGACGCCCAGCGGTGCCGCCACATAAAGCGAGCCTTTGGGATTGTCGGTGATGTTGACCACCTGCGCCTCGGCGCTCTCTACCGCCTCCAAAATCTCGCTGGCACCGCCATAGAATGCCTTGCCCTGTTCTGTCGGTGTCAGGCTGCGGGTTGTGCGTTGAAACAGACGCACACTGAGGTGTTCTTCAAGTTGCGAAATACGTGACGACGTCACCGCAGGCGAAATGCGCAAGTCCCTGCCAGCGGCGGACATGCTGCCCAATTCATAGACGCGAACAAAGGTGCGGATGTTATCGAGATAGGACATTGTTTTGTTTTTTTTGATGCTGCTTGGTATTTTGGTACAATACCTGAAGAATGTCTCCTCGCCTAGTATGGCGTTGAATTCGAATCTAGGGAGAGCCTCATGTACGATCTGGCAATTATTTGGGACTGGATCGCATTTGCGGTGCGGTGGCTGCATGTGATCACAGCGATGGCCTGGATAGGTGCATCGTTCTACTTTATCGCTCTGGATCTGGGCCTGCGCAAAGCCGCGAACATGCCTGTCGGGTGCCACGGTGAGGAATGGCAGGTGCATGGCGGGGGTTTTTATCACATCCAGAAGTATCTGGTCGCCCCTGAAAACATGCCCGAACACCTGATCTGGCACAAATGGCAAAGCTACATCACCTGGGTTTCGGGTGCTGCCCTTTTGATGATCGTTTACTGGGTCGGTGGTGAGCTGTTTCTGCTCGATCCTACCAAGGCAAATCTTTCATTGTGGCAGGGCATCGTGATCTCGGGCGGGTCGCTGACCATTGGCTGGATTGCCTATGACTTCATGTGCAAATCCAAGCTGGGCGAACATTCAACCTTGCTGATGCTGCTGCTGTTCGTGATTTTGGTGATCATGGCCTGGGGATATGATCAGATTTTCACAGGCCGCGCCGCGCTGTTGCATCTGGGTGCATTCACCGCGACCATCATGACCGCAAACGTGTTTTTCCAGATCATGCCAAATCAGCGCATCGTAGTGAATGATCTCAAGGCCGGTCGCACGCCTGATGCCAAATACGGCAAGATTGCCAAGCTGCGGTCGACCCACAACAATTACCTGACTCTGCCTGTCGTGTTCTTGATGCTGTCCAACCACTATCCACTGGCCTTTGGCACGGAATACAGCTGGATCATCGCCAGCCTGATTTTTCTGACCGGCGTGACCATTCGCCATTATTTCAATACCATGCACGCCACCGGGTCAGGCCCGCATTGGACATGGGCGGTGACGGTCCTGTTGTTCGTACTTATCGCGTGGCTGTCCACGCTGTCGGGCACTGAGACGCTGGAAGAAGCCGAGGCACGCGCGCCAACGCCTTATGAACAGCACTTTGCGTCTGCGGCGGGGTTTGAGGATGCCTATGACACCGTGCTGGGCAATTGTTCGATGTGTCACGCCCGCGAACCTGTCTGGGAGGGCCTGCGGTGGCCTCCAAAAGGCGTCGTGCTTGAAACGCAAAACGACGTTGCGCGCTATGCCGATCAAATCTATCTGCACGCGGGCGTGAGCCACGCGATGCCGCCCCCAAATGCCGTGCAGATGGATGATGAGGCCCGCGCGACCATCGTGGCCTGGGTCAGTGCCGCACGTGCAGACTGATCTTACAAAACCTTTGTGTTCTAGAGGATCGGCCCGATCGTGGCGATCACATTGTGCCAAATGCGTTTTCGATAAGGCCAGTTGATCACGGTATCCAAAGAGACAAGTTCAGAATCAGCAATATATTCTGCTTGCCGCCCCTGAATTTGGCTCGTGATTTCAGTGTCTTGCAAAAGAATATTATTCTCATAATTCAAATCGAAACTGCGCAGATCAAGGTTAGATGACCCGATCAGGCTGATCTTGTCGTCAATCGTCAGGGTCTTTGCATGCAGCAGCCCGCCGGTGAATTCGTGGATGATACAGCCTGCCTCAAGCAAGGCGCGATAATAGCTGCGCGAAGCGGCCGCGACGATCCAGTTGTCGTTCAACTTTGGGAATATCAGCGTCACCACGACGCCGCGAAAGGCTGCGGCGCGCAACGACTCCAATACCGTGGCGTCAGGCACGAAATAGGGTGTCGACAATGTGACTGTGGCGCGTGCGCACCCGATGGCCGTGGAAAAGAGATGCGGCGTGGCCCCTTTCCGTTCGGTCGGGCCAAAGCCCAGGGCCTGTGCAGGAAAGCCGTCTTTTGCCGGTTTGGAAGATACCGCGCACCGCGCGAGCCTTTCGCCCGTTGCATCCATCCAGTCGGTTGCGAAAAGCAGCTGGTTTTGCGCAACAACGGGCCCGCGGAACCGCAACATGATGTCGATCCAAGGCGCGTAATTCGCCTTGATCTTAAACTCGGGATCCGCCGAATTTCGACTGCCACAATAGGTGATCTGACCGTCGATCACAGTTATTTTCCGGTGATTGCGCAAATCAATGCGGCTGTTCAGTAAGGTCCGGATCGGACGGTTTAGCGGCAGGGCGACAGCCATCTGCACGCCCGCGTCCCGCATGCGCCGCCACAGGGCCGAGCGGATCAACACGCGCGACCCCAGCCCGTCCGCCATCGCCCGGCAGGTGACCCCGCGACGGACCGCCCGGATCAACGCCTCTGCCAAAGCGGTGCCCGTTCTGTCGCCCAACCAGATATAGTAAAGCACATGGACATGGTCCGTTGCGGCGTCAATATCCGCAATCATGCGTGCGTGGGTTCTCGCGCTGTCTGCCATCAGTTCAGCGGTGTTACCGGCCATCGGATGGAAACCATTCACCGACGCCGCATATTTGAACGCCGCCTGATAAGGGCGCTCAATCAGGGCCGTCAGTTTTTCCGCCTCCCCCATGTCCGCAGCAGCATCGTATTTGATGGTGTCAAATATCGCGGCACGCGTGCGTCTGGCCTTGCCACGCAGATCGACCTCTCCGAACAGGAAATAGACCACAGAGCCAAAGATCGGCAGACCCAGCAGCACAATAAACCAAGCCAACCGCGCAGGCGGTGACAGATCATCGCGCAACAGGATGCGCGTCGTGAACATCCCCACCACAAGAATGTGCAGGACAAGAAGCAGACTCACGCGCTGTCCTTTTCCAGATCAAGGTCGATGACGATGGGCAGGTGATCAGATGCACGCGCGGCCAGATCAGAGCTGTGCACATGGCTCGACATATGGCGCGCCGCCCCTTTCAACACGAAACGGTCCAGCGCTGTCACCGGACGGGACGCATGATAACTGTTGCCCGGCGTGATCATCTCAAACCCGCCGCGCAACGTCTCGGTGATATCTGTATCCCGTTTCCAGATGTTGAAATCCCCGGCAACAAGCGTCGGATGATCTGAGTGTTCAAGATAGCTTTCGATGGCTCTGATCTGTCTGATGCGTATGCCCCGGCTGAGAGCGAGGTGCACACCGACAATCTCGATCCCCGGCACCGCAAACCGCGCTGATATCGCGCCGCGCGGCTCAAGCGTTGGCAGCTTGACCCGCTCTGCCCGGTCCAACATCATGGTTTTCTTGCGGTACAATATCGCATTGCCGTGCCAGCCGTGGCTTTCCGGGCGTATCGATACATCAGCAAAGACATAGCCCAGTTCTTCTTCCATCTGTGCCAAAGGCAAGACGCCCGCCCGCTGGCCAATGCGTTTGTCAGCCTCTTGCAGCACGACAACATCCGCGTCGATTTCATGTAACACCCGCACGATCCGGTCTGCATCGCGGCGCCAGTCGAGGCCGATTGCCTTTCGGATGTTGTAACTTGCGATGCGCATCAAGGTGCCCGTTCTGTTTGCGCGTTCTTGGTATCATACCACCGCGCGTCCCGCATCATCTGTTCCAAAAGAAGAATGGCAGTGCTGATGTGGACCCTGATTTTGCCAGTCGGAGCCATGTTTTGGAAGGGAGCAAGATGTCTCACTCCCAAAAATAAAAAGAGGAGAGCCTAAGCCCTCCTCAAAGTTTCGCCGTTCAAGCTCAATATGTTAACCGCTCGGTATTTGTTTTGCCTGCGGCCTGAACGTCGTCAAGGGGCGAGCGCACCCGCCCCGTGTAAGTCGCACCGCGCCGCGGTGCGATGAAATGCCGGCAGTCATTCTTTTGAGAACGATGAAGGCATTCCGTCTATTTGTATCAGCTACACCCGCTTGTCCCTCCGCAGGTGTTGCACTTCATGCAGGTGCCGTTGCGCACCAGCGTATAGTTGCCACATTCGCCGCATGCCTCGCCCTCATAGCCCTGCATCTTGGCCTTGGTGCGTGCATCAAGGGCCACGGTACCCGAAGACACCGACGTGGACGACGTCATCGCAACCGCGAGGTTGCCCGATGCGCCCTCTGGCACCAGCGACTGGAACGCAGCAACGGCATCGGCCTGCCCGCCCTGAAGCACCACAAGTTCCTGTGGCAAACGGTTGCGCAGATATCCGGTTGAGCTGATTTGTCTCAGCACTTCCAATGACTTGTTTGCCGCCGTGTCGGACAGTTCGGCAACGTTGCCGACCGTCTCTTCGGCTTCGCCCTTGCCGAGATCATCAAATGTCTGGCCCGAAGGTTGCACATGCGCAAGGTCCGTGCGGTCCAGATAGCTGACGGCGAGTTCACGGAAGATATAGTCAAGGATCGAGGTCGCTGACCGGATCGTTTCGTTGCCCTGCACCAGACCGGCTGGCTCAAACTTGGTAAAGGTGAACGCGTCGACAAATTCTTCGAGCGGCACGCCGTATTGCAGACCAACCGACACCGCGATGGCAAAGTTGTTCATCATCGCCCGGAAACCCGCACCCTCCTTGTGCATGTCGATGAAAATCTCGCCCAGCTTGCCGTCTTCGTATTCGCCGGTGCGCAGATAGACTTTGTGACCGCCCACATTGGCCTTTTGGGTATATCCCTTGCGGCGCTGAGGCATCTTTTCGCGGTGCGATTTGATCAGCTCTTTGATGATGATCTTTTCAACGATCTTTTCGGCCAGCACGGTGGCTTTTTCCTGCTGAGAGCCGCTTTCGAGGATCTCTGCCGCCTCATCATCATCCTCAACCAGCGACGCCGCCAGCGGTTGTGACAGTTTGGAACCATCGCGGTAAAGTGCGTTGGCCTTGATGCCCAGCGACCAGCTGAGTTCATAGGCCTTCTGGCAATCTTCAATGGTGGCATCGTTTGCCATGTTGATGGTCTTTGAGATGGCACCAGAGATAAACGATTGTGCCGCAGCCATCATGGTTATGTGGCTGTTTACACCCAGGAACCGCTTGCCCCTTTTGCCGCAGGGGTTGGCGCAATCAAAGATGCTATAGTGCTCTTCTTTCAGATGCGGCGCACCTTCCAGCGTCATTGTCCCGCAGACGTGATCGTTGGCTGCGTCGATTTCACGGCGGCTGAAGCCCAGTGACCGGAGCAGGTCAAACGTCGGATCGTTCAGCTTTTCCGCCGGAATACCAAGGACTTGCGTGCAAAACTCTTCGCCCAGCGTCCATTGGTTGAACACGAAGCGAATGTCAAAGGCCTGTGCCAGTGCCGCGTCTACCTTGGCCAGTTCGACCGCGCCAAACCCATGGCCCATCAACGAAGTGTGGTTGATGCCCGGTGCGTTGCCGATGCTGCCGTGACCCACGGCATAGCTGATGATTTCCTCAACCTGAGCTGAGCCGTAGCCCTGCTTGGCCAGCGCTGCTGGTACCGACTGGTTGATAATCTTGAAATAGCCGCCACCGGCCAGTTTCTTGAATTTGACCAGAGCAAAGTCAGGCTCGATCCCGGTGGTGTCACAATCCATCACCAGACCGATGGTGCCGGTGGGCGCGATGACAGACACCTGAGCGTTTCTGAAGCCGTACTTTTCGCCCATTTTCAAGGCTTCATCCCAGCACGACATCGCCACATCAACAAGACCGGGCTGCGGACAATTGTGATGGTCCAGCGGCACGGGCTTGATCGACAGTTTCTCGTAGCCTTTGCTTTCGCCGTAGGCCGCATTGCGGTGGTTGCGAATGACCCGTTGCATGTGCTCGGCGTTTTTGGCGTAGCCGGGGAATGGACCCAACTCACCAGCAATCTCGGCACTTGTGGCATATGATACGCCGGTCATGATCGCGGTCAGCGATCCGCAGAGCGCGCGGCCCTCGTCGCTGTCATAGGAATACCCCATGTTCATCAGCAAGCCGCCGATGTTGGCATAGCCCAGACCCAAGGTACGGAAGTCATAAGAGCGCTGCGCGATTTCCTTGGACGGGAACTGCGCCATCATCACCGAGATTTCCAATGTCACGGTCCACAGACGCGATGCGTGCATGTAGTCCTCAACCTGAAATTCACCGTTCTCCAAGAAGGTCAGCAGGTTCATCGACGCAAGGTTGCAGGCCGTATCATCCAGAAACATATATTCAGAACAAGGGTTTGAACCACGGATTGCACCGTCTTCCGGGCAGGTGTGCCAGTCGTTGACGGTGTCATGATACTGGATGCCCGGATCGGCACAGGCCCATGCGGCATGGCCTACCTGTTCCCACAATTCACGGGCGCGTATTGTTTTTGCGACCTTACCGTTCACACGGTCGATCAATTCCCAGTCGGCGTCTTTCTCAACGGCTTTCAGGAAAGCATTGGTAACGCGGATCGAGTTGTTGGAGTTCTGGCCGGATACGGATGAATAGGCTTCCGAATCCCAATCAGTGTCATAGGTCGGGAATTCAATCGAGGTGTGACCCTGCTTGGCATAGTCCAGCACGCGCTTCACGTAGGTCTCGGGGATCGCCACCTTTTTGGCCTCACGGATCGCCGATTTCAGCTGAGTATTGTGCGCAGGATCATAGGCATCGGCCTCTGCCCCGTCCCAGCCCTTGATCGCTGCAAAGATCAGGTTCAGCTTTTCTTCGTGCATTTTGGAGCCTGCAACGATGGACGCCACTTTCTGCTCTTCAATGACTTTCCAGTTGATGAAGTCCTGAATATCAGGGTGATCGGCATCCACGATCACCATCTTGGCCGCGCGCCGTGTGGTGCCGCCCGATTTGATTGCGCCCGCCGCGCGGTCACCAATTTTCAGGAATCCCATCAGTCCGGATGATTTGCCGCCCCCCGACAGGCTTTCGCCCGCTGCGCGCAGGCTGGAAAAGTTGGTGCCGGTGCCAGAGCCATATTTAAACAGCCGTGCTTCGCGGACCCACAGATCCATGATGCCGCCATCACCAACCAGATCATCCTTAACCGACTGGATAAAACAGGCGTGTGGCTGGGGGTGCTCATAAGAGGATTTGGAGCGTGTCAGCTTGCCGGTTTTGTAATCAACGTAATAATGACCCTGCGCCGGGCCATCGATGCCATAGGCCCAGTGCAAACCAGTGTTGAACCACTGCGGAGAATTGGGTGCCGCACGCTGGCTGGCCAGCATGTGGCGCATTTCGTCATAATAGGCCTGCGCGTCTTCTTCGGTGGTGAAATAGCCACCCTTCCAACCCCAATAGGCCCATGCCCCCGCCAGACGGTCAAACACCTGCTTTGAGGACGTCTCGCCGCCCATTGTCGCACCCTCTGCCGGAACAGAGCGCCACAGGAACTCTGGCACACCCTTTTCTTTGACCTTCTTCATCGCGCTCGGCACGCCGGCCTTGCGGAAATATTTCTGCGCAATCACGTCGCTGGCAACCTGGCTCCAGCTTGAAGGAACCTCCACATCGTCGAGCTTGAATACAACTGACCCATCCGGATTACGGATTTCTGACACCGTGGTGACAAAATCCAAATCGCTATACGCGTCCTGCCCGACTTTCGTGAATTTCCGTTCAATTTTCATCTTAGCTGCCTCATGTTCAGCGTTACCATCCAAGAGGCGCATCTGTCATTGCAGAGGCCCCCGCCCTATTGTGTCGCCGTGACGCAGACACAAGGTTCCAACGGCCAACCGGACCATATCCCGGCGGCGATGCAGTAACACAACGCTATAATAGTCGTTTACCTGTCCCTCGTGCCCCGATGCGCCTTTTGAGCGTTAACCACTACATCTTGTGGCGTCATCGTCGGCTTGCACAACCTGACGTATTGGGACCTATTTGGTCAACGATTTTATTACCATTTTTTGCGAAAGTTACTGTTGACCCAGATTAGATTTTTTGGGCCGACGCAGCGTGCCTGATTCAAAGGGTTAATATCCCCAATTTTGTCCACCAAAGATCACGGTGCACGTATCGCGATTAATCAAACCATCCGGCAGGTTTAGATAGTGGTTTTCATCTTTTGCATGAATTTACCCACAAGAAGAAGATTAACATTCAGATAATTTCCTGCCGGATTCAGTGACAGAAAAAAACTTTGAGCCGTGTCACGAAATCGTAACATCCGGCCCCAGATTGTTGCGAGAATCACGCACACGGCACCCCAAATGTGGTAGCAATTTGCGTCGACACATCTGGCTGGCTCTATATCTAGATTTTGTGAAAGTGGTCGGAGCGAGAGGATTCGAACCTCCGACCCCCTGTACCCAAAACAGGTGCGCTACCAGGCTGCGCCACGCTCCGACACGGGCTTCTTTAGCTACACTTGCTTTGAATGAAAAGCCCTAGTTTGCGACAAAATTGATCGTGCCGGAACAAAGGCTCCTCATGTACGATCCGCAACACCGCTAACAGGGCCAGACCGGCAAATGATCCGCGAACGCAGGATGGCGGACCTGGCTGCCCACCGTGATCCCCAACCGTTTCGCCAACCCGCCATTGATCTCCAGCGCGGAAAGCAGGTCCTGACCGCCCAAGATCGGCGTTTCATCCAGTGGTTTTGCCATATGGTGAATGTGCTGCACGACACCGCGCGCATCAATGAACACCATATCCAACGGGATCAGCGTATTGCGCATCCAGAAACTGAGTGTCTGGGGACTGTCATAGACAAACAGCATGCCGTTGCCGAGGGCCATCGTCTCCCGGTGCATAAGGCCTTGCTGCTGCTCTTGGGGCTCGTCGGCGACCTCAACGGTGAACCGCGCGCTGCCCCAGGCCCCCCGCAACGTGACTGTATCCTCGCTGCAGGATTGTTCTGCCTGAGCCGCAACAGCACTGACCGCCAGGATCAGGGCAACTACTGAGCGCCGCAGCCCATTTACGTTTGTACGGATTCCCATGCCTGCACCTCAGCCGCCATATGGCCGCGCTTGCCTTGAATCACCCGCATCGCCAGCGCTTCACCCGGTTGCAGATCAGAAAGACCCGATTGGCGCAGCACCTCGATATGGACAAATACATCGTCAGGCTTGCCAAATACATTTGCAAAACCAAAGCCCTTGGCCTTGTCGAACCATTTCACCCGCGCAGGTTCAAGCGGGGCGGCAGCGACCGCATCGGCATCAAGCTCAACAATATCGGCCAACACAATCGAATGGGATCCTTCCGGAGGATGAACAGCAACGACACTGGTTGCCTGCACCCCCCTTTCAGTCTCCTGCGCAAACAGATCAACCCTGGTCCCATCAGCGATTGAGCTTTGACCAAAATTGCGCAACACATTGACGTGCAGTAAAATGTCCGGCCCGCCGGTGTCAGCGATAACAAAGCCGAAGCCTTTGTTCGGGTCAAACCATTTGACCACACCTGAGAGCTGAAACCCGGACATGTCTTGCGCGACCGCCTCTTGGTTTATTTCTTCTTTATCCGTCACAACAGTCCCTTGATATCAAAACGACCACACTGCGGTCGCTCCATTTTTTTCTGACGCCCAACAAACTTCAACTCACTAATACTATCTACACTGTAACCTTGATCAGGGGCTAAGCCGCTCGATCATCCAAGCATCTTTCGGGGATGCCCGTTGCCATCTAAAACGGTCATGCAGGCGAAACTCACCATCCGCCCAAAACTCAATCTCGACCGGTGTTAAGCGATAGCCACCCCAGAAAGGTGGCCGACTGGGATTGAGCCCATGTTTCGCTGTCGCCTTGGCGACCTCGGCCATCAAAGCGGTTCGACTGCTGAGCGGTTGCGATTGCCTTGACGCCCAAGCACCCAAACGGCTCTTTAGCGACCGGGACGCATAATACTCATCCGCCTGCGGCCCGTTTTCGCGGCTGATCAGCCCGCGCACCCGGATCTGGCGGCGCAGGGATTTCCAGTGCATCACAAACGCGGCTTTCCCGGCACTGTCCAATTCCCGCGCTTTTATACTTTCGTAGTTGGTATAGAAAACAAATGCAGCAGCTTCGATTTCCTTAAGCAGGACCATCCGGGCATTGGGCAATCCGCCAGCGTCAACCGTCGACAGCGCTATCGCATTGGGATCATTGGGTTCTTTGCCTTGCGCTTCTTCAAGCCAGCGGCGTGCAATCACGAAAGGATCATCTCCCGCAAAAACCCCCGTCCGGTTCTCTTGCAATACCGTGGTTTCCAAGTCGCCCGTCATCCTTCGCTTTCAGTTCTTACCTAGAAATATACCGCTTTTTGAGCCGTTTTTTGGCTGTCAAATCGTTAACGTTAGCATAGGTCCTAACACCTTAAAAAGAAAGGCAACAAGACAATGATTGTGTCAGATTGAGAAAATATCAAATTCGACTGCTTGCATTCATGCACATAAACCCAAGCGTTATTGACCGGCCCGCACCGACTTCCGTTGGCCTTGCTGGGGCGCACCTAATGGCTTAAACCCGCAACAAAGAACCGGGTAATAACAGGGCAGCGATATGGCAAATGATCTGATGCAAGGAAAACGAGGGCTGATCATGGGCCTCGCAAACGATAAATCAATCGCATGGGGCGTGGCCAAATCACTGGCTGATGCCGGTGCTGAACTTGCCTTTTCCTATCAGGGCGACGCGTTGAAAAAGCGGGTTGATCCTTTGGCAGCACAACTTGGCAGCAATATCGTGCTGCCGTGTGACGTTGGCGATGAGGCTTCGATCGATGCGCTTTTTGACAACCTGAAAGAGACATGGGGCGAGATTGACTTTGTCGTCCATGCCATTGGTTTTTCAGATAAAAACGAGTTGCGCGGTCGCTATGTTGATACAAGTCGCGCCAATTTTGCAATGTCGATGGACATCTCGGTCTATTCATTTACCGCGGTGATGGCCCGTGCCGAAAAGATGATGTCGCCGGGTGCCGCTGCGGTCACCCTGACCTATTATGGGGCTGAAAAAGTGATGCCGCATTATAACGTGATGGGCGTGGCCAAAGCCGCCCTTGAGGCGTCGGTCAAATACCTGGCCGAAGATCTGGGCAAAGACGGCATTCGCGTCAATGCAATCTCGGCAGGACCGATCAAAACACTGGCCGCATCTGGCATTGGCGATTTCCGCTATATAATGAAATGGAACGAATACAACTCTCCCCTGCGCCGCAATGTGACAATCGAGGACGTCGGCAAGGCAGCACTGTATCTGCTGAGCGATCTGGGCAGCGGCACAACCGGCGAAAACCTGCATGTGGACGCCGGATACCACGTGGTTGGGATGAAGGCGGTGGACGCGCCTGACATGGCCAAAGAGTGACCGCAGCCGCGCTCGCCTCTCTTGCCTTGGTGCAACTGCTTCTCGCGATGAGCCCCGGGCCCGCGTTTGTGCTGACGGTGCGCACCGCTGCCGGAGAAGGGATGCGCCCGGCGCTGTGGCTGACTGTGGGATTGGCGTTTGCTGTTGTCCTTTGGGCGGCGGCGGCCCTTGCAGGTCTGTCGATCTTGTTCGAACTGATGCCATGGCTGCAAACCGGGTTGCGCATCGCCGGGGCGCTGTTTCTGATCTGTATCGCCGTCACTCTGTGGCGACATGCACCTGATCGCCTGCCGGAACAAAACGCCGAAATGCCGCGCGGTGCGCTGCAATCGTTCTTATTGGGTCTGTGGACGGATCTTGCCAACCCAAAGGCGCTGGCGTTTTTCGCTGCCATCTTTTCCGGCCTCGTCCCGTCCAGCCCAAGTCTGGTGGATGCGGTGTCGATCCTCGTTCTGGTATTTGCGGTTGAATGTGCATGGTACGCCGTTGTCGCACTGGTCTTTTCCCGCCCTGCACCTCGTCGCCTTTATGCCAGGGTCAAAATGAACACTGAGCGCGTCTTTGCAGTTTTGCTCGGTGGGTTCGGCATACGGATCGGACTGGGATGACTGCAGTGTTCGCTTGTTCGTTTAAAACAAGGTCCTTGTCATGACCCTGGAGCATATGATCGCTTTCAACGCCGTGCTGATTGTATCAATCCTCAGCCCCGGTGCTGCATTTTTGATGGCGGTACGCAGTACCGTGTCCAATGGCAGGCGTGCGGGTATCGCCACCGGATTTGGTCTTGGCCTGATGGCGAGCCTTTGGACGCTCTGCGCCCTTTTGGGTATGGACGCTGTCTTTGCCTATTTTCCATGGACCTTTGCCATGCTGAAGATCGGTGGTGCGGCCTATCTCATCTATCTGGCGGTCGCGACATGGCGCGGGGCGAAACAGCCGATGACAGCCGGAACCAAACCGCATGGCCGCGCCTTCATGGACGGTTTCCTTGTAAACCTCGGCAATCCCAAATCTGTTCTTTTTGCTGCGGCGGTCCTTGTCGTAGTGTTTCCCCCCAACCTCTCAGGTCCTGAGATTGGGATGATCTGGCTGAACCACCTCACCTTGGAAATCTTGTTCTATACCGGCTGCGCTTTTGTCCTGAGCGCATCTGCCGCGCGCGCACGTTATCTGCGCGCGAAACCGCATCTTGACCGCATCGCTGCCCTGCTTCTAGGCGGGCTTGGCCTCAAACTTCTGCTGCAAAGGTATCCGACATGAACGACACGCAATTACCGCATGAAAAGGGCTTTCACATTTCCTGGGACCAGATTCACCGTGACAGCCGCGCGTTGGCCTGGCGGCTTGACGGTCAGGGACCCGACAATGGCGCATGGCGGGCCGTCGTTGCGATTACCCGCGGCGGCATGGCCCCGGCGATGATTGCGGCGCGCGAACTGGATATCCGCACTGTCGATACCATCTCGATCAAATCCTATGACCACCAGGACCAATCAGAGGCCAAGGTGCTCAAATCCCCGGATGCAGAACTGATGGGTGACGGCACAGGCATATTGATCATTGACGATCTGGTGGACAGCGGCAAAACCCTCGAAGTGGTCCGCGCCCAATACCCCAAAGCGCATTTCGCCACCGTCTATGCCAAACCCAAGGGCCGCCCTCAGGTCGACACCTTCATCACCGAAGTCAGCCAGGACACATGGATATTCTTCCCGTGGGACATGGCCCTGCAATATGTTGAACCCTACCGGGGCAAGGACTGAACCGGGCGTAAGCCCCTTCACTTCCTGAGAACCCTCAGCAACTGCCGCCTCACTCCCACCCCATCTAGAGGACACTCCCGCAATGAACTTGCCCCGCACCGCCACCACATTCGCGCCCCCCGTGATGGAGGCCCGCCGCTGGTTGCAGGGTGTGACATTCCCTGCGGACCGGCCCCTGATCAATGTTAGCCAGGCCGCCCCCGTCGATCCGCCACCGCCCGCGTTGCGTCAGGCCATGGCCGATGTGGCGCTTCAGAACGATGAAGCGCATCTTTATGGCCCCGTCCTTGGCCTGCCCGAACTGCGCGCCGAACTTGCCGCCAAAACCGCAAATCATTACGCAGGTACCGTGGACCCCGCACAGGTCTGTATCACCTCGGGCTGCAATCAGGCTTTCGCCGCTGCCATTGCCATACTCTGCGCGGAAGAGGATGAAGTAATCCTGCCAACCCCTTGGTATTTCAATCATAAGATGTGGCTTGATATGTCAGGTGTCGCCGCCGTGCCGCTGCCGACAGGTGCCGATCTTTTGCCCGACCCCGAACAGGCCGCAGCCCTGATCACACCGCGCACCCGCGCAATATCGCTGGTCACACCGAACAATCCCGGCGGTGTGGAATACCCAGCCGATCTGGTGCAAGCCTTCTTTGATCTGGCCCGCGAACATGGCATCGCTCTGATCGTAGATGAAACATACCGCGATTTTGACAGCCGCAGCGGCCCACCCCACGCCCTGTTCCAGGACCCCGACTGGGACGACACCCTGATCCATCTTTATTCCTTCTCCAAAGCATACCGCCTGACCGGCCACCGCGTCGGCGCGATGATCGCCAGTCCAAAGCGTCTGGCAGAGGTCGAAAAATTCCTCGACACCGTCGCCATCTGTCCGGGTCAGATCGGTCAGCATGCCGCCCTTTGGGGGATGCAGAACCTTGCACAATGGCTGGCTGGAGAACGTGACGAAATTCTGGCGCGCCGTGCGGCGATTGCCACCCAGATGCCAAAGTTGACAGCGCAAGGGTGGCAGCTTTTGGGTCTGGGCGGCTATTTCGCCTATATGCAGCACCCCTTTGGTATCAGCTCTGCCGATTTGGCCCCCCAACTGGTGCGCGACGCGGGCATCTTGTGCCTGCCCGGCACCATGTTTTGCCCCACGGATGATCCAAGCGGAGAGCGCCAGTTGCGCATTGCTTTTGCCAATCTCGATGCCACGGGCATTGCCATTCTGTTTGACCGCCTTGCAGCCCTGCCGCGCAACGCATAGACAAGCGCAAACGCGAAAAGGGACGTCTGACATGGCCAAAGGCTCTAGCATTTCAAAAACCGCTGTTTGGATCCTTATGGGTCTGCTGATCCTTGGCCTGGGCGGCTTTGGGGCGGTCAATCTGTCTGGTAATGTCCGCAGCATCGGCACCGTAGGCGACAAAATCATTCCAATTGACAAATATGCCCGCGACCTGTCTCAGGAAATCCGCGCCATTGAAGCGCAAACAGGTCAGCAACTGCCGTTTGCACAGGCCCAGCAGATCGGACTTGATCGCGCCGTCTTGCAACGTTTGGTGCGCAACCGCGCGTTGGACCACGAGGCGGCGACACTTGGCCTGTCCATCGGTGACGAATCCCTGCGACAGGAAATCATCCAAATCGCCGCCTTTCAGGGCATTGATGGCGAATTCGACCGCGAGGGCTACCGCTTTGCACTGCAACAGGCTGGCCAGAGCGAAGCCGCGTTTGAAACCAGCCTGCGCGAGGAAGCCTCCCGCACCTTGCTTCAGCGTGCGGTGATCGGCGGCATAAAGATGCCTGAGGCTTATGCAAGAACGCTGGTCAATTATGTCAACGAAAAGCGCAGCTTTACATGGACCTCCCTTTCTGCCGAGGATCTGACCGCCCCCATTGGCACCCCCACCGACGCTGATCTGCGTGCGTTTTATGACGAAAACAACGATCAGTTCATGCTGCCTGCGACCAAGATGATCACCTATGCGTGGCTGTCCCCCGATGCGATGATCGACGACATCGAAGTGCCGCAGGAAGAATTGCAGCAGGCCTATGATGACCGCGCAGATGAATATATCCAGCCCGAGCGTCGATTGGTTGAACGTCTGGCCTTTGCCGATCAGGAAGCCGCAGATCAGGCCGCCGCGTCATTGGAAGTGGACGGTACGACCTTCAACGCTTTGGTGCAGGAACGCGGGCTGGAACTGTCTGATGTTGATTTGGGTGATGTGGCTCAGTCCGATCTGAATGCTGCGGGCGACGCGGTATTTGCCGCCGAAGTCGGGGATATTGTCGGGCCACTGGCCAGTGATCTTGGACCCGCGCTTTTCCGCGTGAACGGGGTACTGCCGGCACAAAACGTCACATTTGAAGAGGCCAGGGCCGACCTGCAAGGTGAACTGGCCACCGCCCGTGCAGTGCGCGCAGTCGAGGCCCGTGCGCAGGATCTAGATGATCAGCTTGCCGGCGGGGCCACATTGGAACAACTTGCCGAAGAGACCAAAATGACCCTCGGCACGATTGCCTGGACCCAGGACAGCAGCGATGGCATTGCCGGATATGGTGATTTTCGGCAGGAAGCGGCGGCGCTGTCCGCCGGGGATTTCCCAAAAATCAACCAACTCGATGATGGCGGTATCTATGCCATGCGTCTTGACGAAGAATTGCCAGAACGCCCCGAACCTTTTGAAGACGCCAAAGGCGCTGTGCGCACCGCATGGCAGGCAGAACAGACCGTTCAACAGCTGAATGCGCAAGCCACGGCCCTGCTGACGTCCCTTGGCAGCGATGCGTCGTTCGAAGCGGCAGGCCTTGATGCCGTGATCGAACAGGACCAGACCCGCAATGGCTTTATCGAGGGCACGCCAGAGAATTTCATGAGCGAAGTTTTTGCAATGAACGTGGGCGATGTGACGGTGCTGCCCGGCGATGGCAGCGTCGTAATCGTTCGGTTGGACAGCATCACAGCCGCCGGCGACAGCGCCGCCAACGCCGCCCTTCTGGAACAGGTTTCACAACAACTGAACCAGACGCTGGCTCAGGATATTTTTGCCATTTATTCCGATGACGTGGTGCGCCGTGCCGGTCCGCAAATCGACCAACGCGCCGTTCAGGCTGTGCATGTCAACTTTCCCTAGGCAAAATCAATGGCCCTGACCCCAGATTTCAGCACATTTGAGGCCGCCTATTCATCCGGGCAAAACCAGATTGTCTATACCCGCCTTGCCGCTGACATCGACACGCCGGTGTCGCTGATGCTGAAACTCACCGGTGCTGCTGAAAACGCTTTTGTGCTTGAATCCGTGACGGGGGGCGAAGTGCGCGGGCGCTATTCGATCATCGGGATGAAACCTGATTTGATCTGGCGCTGCCGTGGCAAAGCATCAGCCATTAACCGTGCCGCGCGCTATGATGCGGATGCGTTTGAGGATGTGCCGGGCAATCCGCTCGACACCCTGCGCGCGGTGATTTCTGAATCGCGGATCGACCTGCCCGATGACCTGCCTCAGGCGGCTGCGGGGCTTTTTGGCTATCTCGGCTATGACATGATCCGGCTTGTTGAACATCTTCCAGACGTGAACCCCGATCCCTTGGGCCTGCCGGATGCGCAGATGCTGCGCCCGTCGGTGATCGCAGTTCTTGATGGCGTCAAGGGCGAGGTCACGCTGGTATCGCCCGCATGGGTCAGGGATGGCCAGTCGGCGCGTGCGGCCTATGCCCAGGCGGCGGAGCGGGTGATGGATGCGGTGCGTGATCTGGAGCGAAGCTTGCCCGACACCAGCCGCGATTTGGGTGACGCGGCGGATGCCCCGGAACCGGTCAGCAATTTCACCAAGGATGCCTACAAAGCTGCCGTTGAAAAGGCCCGGGACTATATCGTTGCGGGGGACATTTTTCAGGTCGTGCCAAGCCAACGCTGGGCGCAGGGGTTCACCCAACCACCCTTTGCGCTTTACCGCAGCCTGCGGCGCACCAACCCGTCGCCGTTCATGTTCTATTTCAACTTCGGCGGCTTCCACGTGGTCGGGGCCTCGCCCGAAATTCTGGTGCGTGTTTTTGGCAATGAGGTCACCATTCGCCCCATCGCCGGCACCCGCCCGCGCGGGGCAACCCCGGAAGAAGACCGCGCCCTTGAGGCCGATCTGATGGCCGACCAAAAAGAACTGGCCGAGCACCTGATGCTGCTTGATCTGGGCCGCAACGACGTAGGCAGGGTTGCCAAAATCGGCACTGTGCGGCCCACCGAAGAATTCATCGTTGAACGCTACAGCCACGTGATGCACATCGTTTCAAATGTGGTGGGCGAACTGAAAGAAGGCTGCGACGCGCTTGATGCCTTCTTTGCGGGCATGCCTGCGGGCACGGTATCAGGGGCACCCAAGGTCCGCGCGATGGAGATTATCGACGAACTGGAACCCGAAAAGCGCGGTATTTATGGCGGCGGTGTCGGATATTTCAGCGCCGGTGGTGATATGGACATGTGCATCGCGCTACGCACCGCAGTGATCAAGGGCGAAACATTGTACATTCAGGCGGGCGGCGGCGTTGTCTATGACAGCGATGCAGAGGCTGAATATATGGAAACCGTGCATAAATCCAACGCCATCCGCCGCGCCGCCGCCGATGCCGCGCGCTTTGACGGGTCGGGGCGCAACTGATCGTGCCCGCCCCGCAACCCTTTGAGATCGCAGGTCACCGGGTTGAACGCGGCACCCGCAAATCCATCACACTGCCTGTCTCTATCCTGCCCGATCACACGCCCATCGGTCTGTCGCTTGAGGTGCACCACGGCAAACGGCCCGGCCCCACATTGTTTGTCAGCGCTGCGGTTCATGGGGACGAAGTGATCGGTGTTGAAATCGTGCGCCGCCTGCTACGCGCGCCGCAATTGACATCGCTGCGGGGCACATTGATTGTCGTTCCGGTTGTGAACTCCTTTGGCTTTCTCAGCCGCTCGCGGTATCTGCCTGACCGCCGCGACCTGAACCGCTGTTTTCCGGGCTCTCCCTCAGGCTCGCTTGGGTCCCGGCTTGCGCATATCTTTCTTAACGATGTTGTGCTGCGCTGCGACTTTGGCATTGACCTGCATTCCGCCGCGATCCACCGCACCAATCTGCCGCAAGTGCGCGTCTCGCCCTCTGACAGGGTCACCGCGAAGATGGCAATTGATTTTGGTGCGCCAGTGGTGCTGACATCGCCGTTGCGCGATGGATCATTGCGCGCGGTGGCTGCCAAGAATGGCACGCCAATTCTGCTCTATGAGGCTGGCGAAGGCCTGCGCTTTGACGAAATGGCCGTGCGCGCGGGACTTGCAGGCATCCTGCGGGTGATGCGCGGTCAGGACATGCTGCCTGCCAAAGGCATTGCCCGCGCCAAGGTTGCACCGCATGTCTGCACGTCTTCAAGCTGGCTGCGCGCCCCGGCGGGGGGTCTGCTGCGCACGTTCCGGGCCGAGGGCGAAACGGTTGAAGAAGGCGACATACTTGCAACAGTCTCAGACCCCTTTGGCGAGGTCGAAACCAATCTGCTTGCCCCGGCTGCAGGCATCCTGATCGGCCGCGCGATATTGCCGGTGGTCAACGAAGGCGACGCAATTTTTCACCTCGCCCGCCTCAGCCCGCGCGCGGTCGAAGCCACGGTGGATGATCTGGCCACACAGCTGGAAACCGATCCGCTTTTTGATGAAGACGAGATTATCTGAAGGGTGTCAGGCCCTGCGTGTCGGTATCAAGTTGACACCCGATGCCACCAGTTGCGCCGCCAGCCCCCCGCGAAAAACCATCACTTCGGCCAAAGCACCAGATCAGCAACGAGGCCCGCATGATCTGATCCCAGCAGCGGACGCATTTCCAACGACCCTCCACCCGGTGCAAGCACCATATCGATCGGCAACGGGATATTTCTCAGATGCAGCGTCGCACGCGCCGGACCTGCCAATTGCGTACCCGTCAATGCCGCAATCCTGCCAACCCTGCCCGACCATGGCACAATGTTAAAGTCACCCGCCAAGATAACCGGGCCATCAAGTTCTGACAGCAGTGATATCGCATCCTTTTCATTCTCAGAACTGTCATGCGGCCAAGGCCAGGGAATATGCGCAGAGGCAACCCAGACCCGTTGGCCCTTTAGGAGAATTGGTGCGGCCAGCACTGCACGCGAATCGGAGCATATAGGATCACCGTCAAACGGAAGCCGAGACGCCAGAGCAATGCCGCTCCACCGCGAAAATCTGCAGACATGCTGGTGTGGAAATTTCGCTTTCAACTGTTGAAGTGACGGGTTGTTGTGAACCGAGACCTCCTGAAGCATGACAACGTCGACATTTGCAGCCTCAATGTCCGCGACCACTGCAGAATATTCCTTGTTACCGAACCAAAGGTTCTTGGAATAAACCCGGATATCTCCGCCTGACTTCTGCGGCAGAAAAGAAACTGCAACCGTTGAAATTGCCAGCAGCGCGATGGTCCCGAAAGCAAATCTGAGCGTGAGCGAACGGGCGACAAAAATGCCCAGAATGCAGATCATCCCAAATACCGGCCTTCCGATGGCGACGGTATCCGCGCCACGGTGAAATTGGCCAAGGTAGCCAACAATAACGAGCAAAGCCGCTATTGATATCAAGCCAAGGAAAGCTTTGCGCACCATGAAACCTATTTCCAATGAAATCCTGCCGACCATCCAAGTATCTCAGTTAGAGCACAACCGGTAGTCGAAAATATGGCACCAATCAGGTTGCTCCCTGTGCGCTCAGACCAGACGGTTGCCATACCGGAGTCGCTCCCTCATTCCGACCGCTGCAACACCGCCGATATCGGGGCCAATGACACCTTGCCCGCACGGTCCTGCAAGCCCCAAAGCAGCAGCGCCGAAATCGTATCCGGGCGCAGACGGCCCAGCATGATCACGGCACCCTCCTGATTTGCTCTAAAGGCGGCCTGATCCAGAAACCGGCGGATCACCTGCGCGGTTTGGTCCTTGCTGTCAAAATCACGAAAAACCGGATCGGCTGGCACGCCTTTTTTGCGGGCAAGCTTGGGCATGGTATTCAGTCCCTTGTCCTGGGTGATCAATCCATGACCTGTTTGCGCCAGAATCTCGGTCACCTGATCGGCCACACCACGTGATCCCTGCAAGCCACCCTTGGTGCCTTCGAGCACCCCGACAACTTCCGGCAGTTTGGACAATGTCACACCAAAGGTGGTTTCCGCATCCACCGGTGCCGCCCCTTCGGGCAGATCAACCATCGCCAGAACCTCAAACCCTTCGTTTCGGTAGAGCGCCATACGTTCAGCCGCATCGTCCAGACTACTGTCCACCGCAAAGCTCAGCGGATAGGGAAAACTGCGCAGCGCAGCAATACCGGCGCTTCCAGACGTAAGCGAACTGCCATCGTCAATCAGAACGATACCCATCAGGGGTTTGTTGTCAGGGTTATCAAACGCCTGCGCGAATGCGTCAATCGGCAGCGCATTTTCGCCCACCTGCCCTACAACACCCTCCGTTGGTGCGTCAACTGGCACAGTACCTTCGGCTGCCGCATCATTATTGGTCAGGCGATTGACGATAACGCCGCCACTGCGCTCTGTCAGCGAAACTGCAGGTTTTCCAATGGCCGGGCGCGCAGAGGCGGCTTCGCCCTCTGCCTCGTTGGCCGCTTCGGTTTGTGGCGCTTCTGGCTCTTGGGGAATTGGCAAGATCACGATGGGCGGCGGGTCCACGGCAGTGACCGCAGGTTCCGCCACCGCAGGATCAACGGGTGCATCCCGTTCTGGAACCACGGCTGTTGCAACCTGTGCGGTTTCCTCTGCCGGAGCAGGATCGCTGATGTCCTCTTCTGCCACGGGCAGCACTGGCGCAGGATCAATCGCATCATCGTTGGATGGTTGCGCAGGAGCATCAAAGGCCCCCTCTATGGTCTCGGCCAGCGGCGCGGGCGGCTGTGCAGGCTCCGTGCTGATGGACAGAACATCCGCTGCTGTCGGTGCCATCGGGGCAAGGGCCTGCGGGTTCGGCAGCACAGGGTCATCGCCTTGAGGCACAGCGCCACCCAAGTCTGACCCAACAGCAGGCGTTTGAAGATCTTCTGCGACACCTGTTTGGGGGATCGCAGCGGGGGTCACGGTATCAGCATTGATCCCGGCAAGAGTATCTGGTTCCGGTGCCGAAGTTTGCACGCCGACCTGACCCGTCACTGGCGCCCGGTCGGCATTGCTGCTCTGTTCACCGCTGACGGGTTCAGCAATCTGTGTCGGTGCAATGGCCACAGCCGGTGACGCATCGCTGACCTCAGGTGGCATTGGCAGGGGGGCCAGCACGGATGCCACCCCACCTACCCCAACACTCACAATTCCGCCCCAAAGAACGCCGCTCAAGAATCCGCGTGCCATTTGTGCATTCTCCTGCTGTCTCTTCCGCGCGTGACGCGGCCTTCTGCCCTTTGCCGGCTTTTCGGTTGCACTCTTGACGTACGCGCGCAAGCCTGAACATGTGTGGCACGACATATACGCTGCCTTGCCGGCGTTTCTCTAGTCCTAATGCCTGGCCCAAAGACAAAGATTTTCCCATTGTTGCTGCTCATAGATAACTACGACAGTTTTACCTACAACCTCGTGCACTATTTAGGGGCGTTGGGCACCGATGTCGCGGTGCACCGCAATGATACGCTGAGTGTTGCCGATGCGATGGCGATGAAGCCTGCGGGAATATTACTGTCCCCAGGCCCCTGCGATCCTGATCAGGCGGGGATTTGCCTTGAACTGACCCTCGCAGCGGCCAAGGCGCGACTGCCGTTGTTGGGGGTATGTCTGGGACATCAGAGCCTTGGACAGGCGTTTGGCGGGAAGGTCGTGCGCGCAGGCGACATCGTACATGGCAAATTGGGCCAGATGCACCACGATAGCACAGGTGTTTTTGCAGGGCTGCCCAGCCCGTTCGCGGCAACGCGGTATCATTCGCTGGTGGTGGAACGCGAGAGTTTGCCTGCGTGCCTAAGGGTCAACGCGACCCTGCAGGATGGCACGATCATGGGCCTGCAACACCGCGAACTACCACTGCACGGCGTTCAGTTTCACCCGGAATCAATCCGGTCTGAGCACGGGTTTGCGCTGCTGCAAAACTTCCTCAACGAGATGAAAGTCCCTGCATGAGTGATGCATTGAAACCCCTGATTGATGCGGCTGCAAATGGCCCGCTGACCCGGCAACAGGCCGCTGAGGCATTCGAGATTCTGTTCGAGGGCGAAGCCACCCCAAGCCAGATCGGTGGCTTTCTCATGGCGCTGCGCACGCGTGGTGAAACGGTGGATGAATACGCTGCTGCCGCCAGCGTCATGCGTGCCAAATGCCACAAAGTCGTCGCACCCGACGGCGCGATGGATATTGTAGGCACGGGCGGCGACGGTAAGGGCACTTTGAACATCTCAACCGCGACGGCATTTGTTGTGGCGGGTGCGGGCGTCGTGGTGGCCAAACACGGCAACCGCAACCTGTCCTCCAAATCTGGTGCCGCAGATGCGCTGACGCAGATGGGCCTGAACGTCATGGTTGGCCCAAAAATCGTCGAGCGCGAATTGGCCGAGGCCGGCATCGGATTTATGATGGCCCCGATGCACCACCCTGCGATTGCCCATGTGATGCCGACGCGGTCCGAATTGGGCACGCGTACTATCTTTAACATTCTGGGGCCATTGACCAACCCGGCGGGCGTCAAACGGCAACTGACCGGGGCCTATCGCCGCGATCTGATCCGCCCGATGGCCGAAACGCTGGGCGCTCTGGGATCCGAAAAGGCGTGGCTGGTCCACGGCTCCGATGGCACCGATGAGTTGACGATCACCGGCGTAAGCTGGGTCAGCGGATTGGACGACGGCACTGTGTCCGACTTTGAAATACACCCCGAAGATGCTGGCCTGCCTGTGCATCCATTTGAGGCAATCTTGGGCGGCACACCCGAAGAGAATGCACGTGATTTCAATGCGCTGCTGGACGGTGCGCCCTCTGCCTACCGCGACGCTGTGTTGCTGAACTCGGCGGCTGCTTTGGTGGTCGCCGATGCCGCACCCGACCTGAAAGCCGGGGTTGAGATGGCGCGCCACAGCATCGATTCCGGTGCCGCGCGCGACAAGATCACCCGCGTCGCAGCGGTCAGCCACAGCAAATGAAATTCGACCTCAGGCGGCTTGGAGACTGGGCCGACCTGCCCTTTTTTACCGAAAACCTGCCCCGTATTGAATCGGCGTTAACGGCGGATAAGCGGGTTATTTTCCCGCCGCAAGATCAGGTATTTGCAGCGTTGGAAATGACCCAACCTGATGATGTAAAGGTCGTTATTCTGGGCCAAGACCCGTATCACACGCCCGGCAAGGCAGATGGTTTAGCCTTTTCCATCACCCGTGACTTTGGCGGACGGCTGGATAGTTTAGGAAACATTTTCAAAGAGATGCAGAGCGATCTGGCCCTGACCCGCACCCGCACCGACCTTGGTGATTTGGCGGATCAAGGCGTGCTCTTGCTGAACACAATCCTGACGGTGCCGCAGGGCAAAGCGAAAGGCCACGCCAAGCTGGGTTGGCAGGAACTGACGTCGCAAGTATTGGCCCGATTGGCCGATCGCCCACGCGCTTATCTGCTTTGGGGAACTCCAGCGCAAAAGGTCGCGCAAGATGTCGACGCCCACCAGAATCTCAAAATTGAGACCAAACACCCCTCTCCACTGTCTGCATACGGTGGGTTTTTCGGCTCAAAGCCATTCAGCCGCACCAATGCATGGTTGCAGGCGCAGGGCAGTCCCTGCATAAACTGGGGCAACCCATAAGAGAGCGTTATGACCGACACCATTCTGGATAAGATCAAAGCCTATAAGCTGGAAGAAGTCGCCGCCGACAAGGCTGCCAAGCCGCTTGAGGCAGTGATAGCAGAGGCAAATGCGGCCCCACCGGTGCGCCCCTTTGCCGACGCCCTGCATGATGCATCCCGCGAAGGATATGGCCTGATTGCCGAGATCAAGAAGGCCAGCCCGTCCAAAGGATTGATTCGTGCCGACTTTGACCCTGCGACCCTCGCCGCGGCCTATGCTGAGGGCGGCGCAACCTGTCTGTCCGTTCTGACGGACGCCCCCAGTTTCCAAGGATCCAAAAACTATCTTGCCGAGGCCCGCGCCGCCTGCACCCTTCCCGTGCTGCGCAAGGATTTCATGTATGACACCTATCAGGTGGCAGAAGCACGCGCGCTGGGGGCCGACTGCATTTTGATCATCATGGCGTCGGTGTCTGATGCCCAGGCGGCTGAACTGGAAGAGGCCGCAACGGAATGGGGCATGGACGCGCTGATCGAAGTGCATGACGCGGCCGAACTGGAGCGCGCAAGCAAACTTGAGAGCCGCCTTATCGGCATCAATAACCGAAACCTCAAGACCTTCGAAACCACGCTGGATACCACCCGCACCCTGTCAAAAAAGGTGCCTGCCGACCGCATGATCGTGTCGGAATCAGGGCTGAGCACACCCGAAGATCTGGCAAATCTGGCGATGTACGGTGCCCGGATATTCCTGATCGGCGAAAGCCTGATGCGGCAATCCGATGTCGAATTGGCGACCCGCGATCTATTGGCCAATCCGCTGACTGCCGGAGGGATGTGAATGGCCCTTACCCATTTTGATGCCAAAGGCGATGCGCATATGGTTGATGTGTCCGACAAGGCAGTCACGGCGCGCATTGCAGTTGCAGAAAATCACATCAAGATGCGGCAGGAAACCTTTGATATCATTACCGAAGGGCGCGCCAAGAAGGGTGACGTGCTGGGCGTTGCCCGATTGGCCGGGATCATGGCCGCGAAACGCACGGCGGACCTCATCCCGCTTTGCCATCCGCTGCCAATCACATCGGTTGCGGTTGATTTGATCCCAGATGCAGACCTGCCCGGCATCCGCATCACCGCAACCGTTAAGACCACAGGCCAGACAGGGGTCGAGATGGAAGCGCTCACAGCCGCATCGGTCGCCGCGTTGACCGTCTATGACATGACCAAGGCGGTGGATAAGGCCATGGAAATCGGCGGACTGCGCGTTGTGCTCAAGGACGGCGGCAAATCGGGTCGGTTTGAGGCGTCATGATCTCGGTCGAGACCGCCCTTGCGCAGCTTTTGTCGCTTGTGCGGCCCTTGGATGCTGAACATGTGCCTTTGCGACATGCCGCCGGCCGCGTTCTCGCCCGTGATGTTGCCGCGACACGCACACAACCGCCTTTTGCAGCCTCCTCTATGGACGGTTATGCCCTGCGCCGGGCCGAGGTTGAACCGGATGCGATGTTCAAAGTGGTGGGCGAAGCTGCTGCCGGGCACCGGTTCGAAGGCGCGCTTCGCGCCGGTCAGGCGGTGCGGATATTCACTGGCGCGCCGGTTCCCGAAGGTGCCGATTTTGTCGTGATCCAAGAGGATGTGACCCGGCGCGGAGATCTGATCACACTGGGCCACCGCGTTGGAAGCAAAGACAATATTCGTCCAGCCGGTGGTGATTTTGAGGTGGGCCAGACCCTTCATGCCCCCCTGCGCCTGCGCCCGGCTGATATTGCCTTGCTTGCCGCAATGAACATCGCGGATGTGCCCGTCACCCGCCGCCCCCGCGTGGCAATTTTGGCAACCGGGGACGAGCTGGTTCAACCCGGCGAGGTTCCCGGCCCCGATCAGATCATCGCCTCAAACAGCTACGGCCTTGCCGCGATGCTTGACGGTTTGGGGGCGCAGGTTCACATGTTGCCGATTGCACGCGACACCGCAGCCTCTCTGAAACAGGCGTTCAGCCTTGCAAAAGGGTCTGACCTGATCATCACCATCGGCGGCGCGTCCGTCGGTGATCATGATCTGGTGGCCCCGGTCGCCGCTGAAATCGGTATGGAACAAGCGTTCTACAAGGTCGCCATGCGCCCCGGCAAACCGCTGATGGCAGGAAGGCTGGGCGATGCCGCAATGATTGGCCTGCCCGGCAATCCCGTTTCTGCGATGGTCTGTGGCACGATCTTTGTCGCACCCGTGGTCTGCAAAATGCTTGGGCTGGGCGAGCAGGCAACACCGATGCGTCAGGCACCGCTGGCGCGCGCGCTGCCCGCAAATGGCCCCCGTGCGCATTACATGCGCGCCCGCATCACAGACGGCGCGCTGCACCCCGATGACCGACAAGACAGCTCACTTTTGTCTGTGCTTGCGAGCGCCGATGCGCTGCTGGTGCGCCCTGTGGATGATCCGGCCCGCAGGCCCGGTGACATGGTAAATTATATCGTTATCTGACGAATTTCACACAATTCGTTGACACAAAACAAGAACATCCCTAGAACAAATCAAAACCACTGTTCAGGGAAAATGCCCAATGCTGACCAAGAAACAACTCGATCTGCTGGCGTTTATTCACAAACGGGTGCAACGCGATGGCGTCCCGCCCAGTTTTGATGAAATGAAGCTGGCATTGGATTTGCGGTCTAAGTCCGGCATTCATCGTCTGATCACAGCACTTGAGGAACGCGGCTTTATCCGTCGTCTGGCGCACCGCGCCCGCGCGATCGAAGTGGTTAGACTTCCTGAAAGCCTTGGCGGTTTGCCCAATCCCGGTTTTGCGCCGCGGGTGATTGACGGGGATCGCCCTGATGTGCCGCCGCCTTCTGCGTCTATGCCGACATCAACGGTGCACGCGATTGAATTGCCTGTGATGGGTCAGATTGCGGCCGGTGTCCCGATTGATGCCATCAGCCATGTGTCCCATTCCGTTTCAGTGCCCAACGGCATGATCGCGGGCTCTGGTGAACATTATGCCCTTGAGGTTAAGGGTGATTCGATGATCGACGCCGGGATCAACGATGGCGATGTCGTGGTGATCCGCGAAACATCCGTGGCAGACGATGGTGATATCGTTGTGGCCCTGGTCGATGACAGCGAAGCAACGCTCAAGCGGTTCCGACGCAGCGGCTCATCCATTGCTCTTGAAGCGGCGAACCCCGCTTATAAGCCGACGGTGCTGCCTTCCAACAGGATCAAGGTTCAGGGCCGTTTGGTCGGATTGATCCGCACATATTGACTGGCACGTTGCCCCTGATCGGGCTTGGGCCAGTTGGTCCAGGGTCGGTCGCCAGCCAGATCGCGGGCTGTGATCATCTGCCAGCCCTGCTTGGTGCGATTGAGTGCAACCGATCCTGTTTGTTTCAGGCGTTCCGGGTCAAACATATCGCAGTCTGATTTTGCCAGATCCGCCGCGGGAACAGAGGTGACAACGATCTGACCCGCGCTGCACCCACCAAACCCTGCAACGGCCCGTTTGCCCGACAAATGGATGACCTGACCCCTTGACCAGCGTGCCGCGGCCTGATCCTGAGACGCGCCGTCGCCGTCATTTTCCAACCAGTTGCGCGCAACAAACCCGGCCCCCTTTTCCTTGCTCAACGCACGTCCTGCAGGCGTCATCAACCCCACCAGCGTTCCGTTGTCCGCGATCAAGACACCGGGCCTTTCTGCCCCGTGCCACAGCACAAAGGCCAAGACCATCGCCGCGATCCCACCCCACCGCAGACGACCTTGCCACAAAATCAAGAACAGAAATCCAAGCGCCAGCAACGGCAAAACCCATGCGCCCGGCCCTGGCACAAACCCTCGCGCGCCATCAAGGCCTGCAACTTCATGTGCAACGGCCAATATCCAACGAAGACCCAGCCCCATCGCCCATAATCCGATCCACTCCAGACCGAAAATCGACAACACCAACGCGGCGACCGCCGCCGGGATCACCAGGATTCCCATCAGCGGAACGGACATCAGATTGGCGATTAACCCGTAATGCGCAATCGCGTTGAAATGCGCCGCAGCGATCGGGGCCGTGGCGATGCCCGCCACGGCAGAGGACACAAAGACAGCCATCACTGGGCGCAGCCAACGCGGCATGAACGCCAACTCAATGCCGCGCAGCCAGCCAAATACCGCCACAAGCGCCGTTGTCGCCGCAAATGACATCTGAAACCCTGGACCCATCAGTGCCTCGGGCCGCAAGACCAGCACAATAATCGCTGCCACCGCCACAGCACGCAACGAAATGGCCCGCCTGCCGATCATCAGCGCCCCCAAGGCGACGGCGACCATGACAAAGGCGCGTTCTGTGGCCACATTGCCGCCCGACAAAGCCAGATAGCCGGACGCCGCGATCAGTGCCCCGCAAGCGGCGATGCCCTTGGTTGGCCAATTCAGGGCGACGCGCGGAACGGCCACCAGAAAAAGCCGCAGCGCGCCAAACACCACTGCCGTGACCAACCCCATATGCAACCCCGAAATCGCCAGAAGATGGGCGAGGTTGCTGGCCCGCAGATCATCAAGCGCCCCTTGGCTGATTGCACTGCGATCCCCGGTGGTGATTGCGGTCGCGAACCCGCCGATGTCCCCCGGCAGAGCGGCCTGAATGCGGGCTGATGCCGCCATGCGTATGCGAAACACCGCAAGTCCCGCATGCCCTTCCTCGGCACGCGCAGCGCCCACCAGCGGCACGCGGGAATAGCCCACCGCCCCCAATCTTGCGAACCATGCATGACGCTGAAAATCGAACCCACCCGGTTCAACTGGTCCCGAGGGCGGCGACAGATGGGCGGTCGTCATCACCCGCAGCCCCGGCTCGGGGGTGATCCCGCCCACCGCCTGACCATGCAAAGAGATGCGCACCCGATCCGGCGTGCGGTGCGGCGGTACCCGGTCAAGGCGGACCTGATCAAGCGTCAGGCGCAGCGCGTCAGACTGGCTGCGATCCATCGCCACCACCCGCCCCTCGACAGCGCCGTAATAACGCCAGCCAAGGACCGGCCCTGCGACATGATGGGTGCGCGCACCTGCAATGATGAACCCGGCCAGACAGAGAGCAATACCAGCGGCCATTGGTGACATGGCTTCGGGCAAGCACCACCCCAAAACAGCAAAGACCAGCATCAAGGCACAAAGGCCTGCAAACATCAAAATCGATGGCTCTGTCAGAACGCTGAAATAGGTTCCGATGCCCGCCGCAAGGCAGACGGGGACCCATCCGATCAACATGCCGCGTTGGTTGGGAAAGAGGAATGCAAATGGCCTCAGGAACGTTGCGGTCATCTGCGCACTTCGCCCCATGCTTGCCCCCGGTTGATGCACTGTTTAGACAGACGTGAAACTCTAGCGGGGTCACGGTTAGCAAAAGGTAAACGCAGGAATAAGCGCGCACCAGTCAAGCCTCCCCGCAATCTAAATCCAGAACAGAAAGCCACCCATCCATGTCTTTGCCCGTTGTCACCCGTTTCGCCCCGTCACCTACCGGTTTTTTGCACATTGGTGGCGCGCGCACGGCGCTCTTTAATTGGCTTTATGCGCGGGGCCGTGGGGGGAAGTTCCTGCTCAGGATCGAAGACACCGACCGGGCACGCTCCACGCCCGAAGCGACCTCTGCAATTCTGCAAGGCATGGCGTGGCTTGGCCTTGATCATGACGGCGATGTCGTAAGCCAGTTTGAAAACGCCCCGCGCCATGCCGCCGTGGCCCATGAATTGCTGGCCAAAGGGGCGGCCTTCAAGTGTTTTGCAACGCAAGACGAAATTGAAGCCTTTCGCGAGGCCGCGAAGGCCGAAGGACGCAGCACGCTTTACCGGTCGCCTTGGCGCGATGCCGACCCTGCCGACCATCCCGATGTGCCCTATGTGATCCGTATCAAAGCGCCATCAAAAGGCGAAACCGTGATCCGTGACGCGGTGCAGGGCGACGTGACCATTCAGAACGATCAACTTGATGATATGGTGTTGCTCCGGTCTGATGGCACTCCAGTCTATATGTTGGCCGTGGTTGTCGATGACCATGATATGGGCGTGACCCATGTGATCCGCGGTGATGACCACCTCAACAATGCGGCGCGGCAAATGATGATCTATCACGGTATGGGGTGGGATGTACCGGTTTGGGCCCATATCCCGCTGATCCACGGGCCTGATGGCAAAAAACTGTCCAAACGGCACGGTGCTTTGGGCGCGCAGGAATATCAGATAATGGGCTATCCCGCCGCTGGCATGCGCAATTATCTTGCCCGTCTGGGGTGGAGCCATGGCGATGACGAATTTTTTACCGACGCGCAAGCCAAGGAATGGTTCGACCTGGATGGCATCCGCCGCAGCCCGGCGCAATTTGATCTCAAGAAGCTTGAGAACATCTGCGGCCAACATATTGCGGTTGCAGATGATGCCGCATTGCGGCGCGAATGCGAGGAATACCTGGAAGCGGCTGGATTGCCTGCGCTAACTTCCGCACAGTCAGCCGGTTTGCAGGCGGCGCTTTACTGCCTCAAAGAACGGGCGAAGACATTGCCGGAACTTCTTGAAAAAGCACATTTTGTTCTGACATCCCGGCCGATTACCCCGGATGACAAGGCATCAAAAAACCTTGATGATATATCCCGCGGTATGCTGTCTGAATTGACGCCGCATCTGCAAAATGCTAGCTGGAACAAAGAAACGCTGGAAGAGGTGATGAACGGCTTTGCTGCCGCGAAAGAAACCAAATTCGGCAAGCTGGCAGGGCCTTTGCGTGCGGCCCTTGCAGGGCGCGCGGTGACCCCATCGGTTTTTGACATGATGCTTGTGTTGGGACGTGATGAGACTCTTGCCCGGCTAACAGACGCAGCGGCCTGACATCGGTTAACCCCGCAGCAAGGTTGAATAAGATAACAGACAAGGCAGCCCCCCGAGGGGCCATGCCCAGACGGCGGGAAAATACCCGCAGCCAACATTCGGGAAGGGACTTCATGGCTGAGAAAAAGAAATCCGCGACATTGACCATTGACGGCAACAATTATGAGTTGCCAATTCTTTCGCCCACCGTAGGGCCGGATGTTTTGGATATTCGCAAGCTTTACGGTCAGCTGGATGTTTTTACCTACGACCCAGGCTTTACCTCAACGGCAGCCTGCGACAGCACAATTACGTTTATCGACGGTGAAGAAGGTGTGTTGCTGCACCGTGGCTATCCGATTGATCAGCTTGCAGGCAAATCTCACTATCTCGAGGTGTGCTATCTGCTGCTTTATGGTGAGCTCCCCTCGCCCAAGGCGCTCGAGGATTTCGAGACGCTGGTGACAAACCACACCATGATCCACGAACAGATGATGTATTTCTTCCGTGGCTTCCGCCGTGACGCGCATCCGATGGCCGTTATGGTTGGTGTCGTTGGTGCAATGTCCGCCTTTTATCATGACAGCACCGATATCGCCGACGAACACCAGCGCGAGGTTGCGTCGATCCGTTTGATCGCAAAAATGCCGACCATTGCCGCGATGGCCTATAAATACACCATCGGTCAGCCGTTTGTGTACCCGCGCAATGATCTGGATTACGCGTCAAACTTCCTGCGCATGTGCTTTGCCGTGCCGGCAGAGGAATACGTGGTTAACCCAATCCTCAGCCGCGCGATGGACCGGATATTCACGCTACATGCGGATCACGAACAAAACGCTTCTACCTCCACCGTCCGGCTGGCATCTTCGTCAGGTGCGAACCCGTTTGCCTGTATCGCGGCCGGTATTGCCTGCCTTTGGGGCCCTGCACATGGGGGCGCAAATCAGGCCTGTCTTGAGATGCTCAAGGAAATTGGCACACCTGACCGCATTCCGGAATTCATCGCCCGCGCCAAGGACAAGAATGATCCCTTCCGTCTCATGGGCTTTGGCCACCGGGTCTATAAGAACTTTGATCCCCGCGCCACGGTGATGAAAGAAAGCGCTGACGAGGTTCTGGAACTGCTGGGTATTGAGAACAACCCGATCCTGCAGGTCGCAAAAGAGCTTGAGAAACAGGCGCTGGAAGATCCATACTTCGCAGAGAAGAAACTGTTCCCGAATGTGGACTTTTATTCCGGGATCATTCTGGAAGCGATGGGTTTCCCGACGTCGATGTTCACGCCCATCTTTGCACTGTCGCGCACTGTTGGCTGGATTTCCCAGTGGAAGGAAATGATCGCCGATCCACAGAACAAGATTGGCCGTCCGCGCCAGCTCTATCTGGGCGAATCGAAACGCGATTACGTGGATATTGAAAACCGCTGATCGGTTGGACACATGATACAGATGCCCCGGCTTTGGTCGGGGCCTTTTCGTTTGTCTGATGTCTTACAGGTCTTGGATGTCTGACCCGGCCAATGCTGAACAGCAGTGTCACCCGTTGCATCGCAGAAACGCCAAGACGCTCGCAAAAAGTAGAGAATCACTGTTTCTGGCGCTCGGACAGTTTGGATATAATCTTGCCTGGCTCGGCAAATTGTTTCTGTTACCAATGCCTTAATCGAAACACAGACCCCGCAAACAGGGCAAAAATATGTCATTGTTTCGCCAATTCCAACAATAACGCCGCCTGCTTGACCGTATTTGCCATAGCTAGTTAACTTTATTCTGGTTCAAACCGCGATGGCAAAGGTGGGCGAAGATGGGGGCGAAAATGTATTCTGGCATGAGGCGTTTTCGGGCGCAATCTGACGCACCTGCCTGCAAGATTGCGTTGCTGCCCGCGATTGATACGACGTGGCTGCCCGTCTCTGACAGGAGGGCGGTCTCATGAGATCCAATCAACAGTCTGGCCAATTTCGCTGGGATCATGCTGCCAGCCTCATGCCTGTGGGTAGCGCAGCCGAACAATGCCCGCAAGGCGCATTGGTGCCCGACCTGTTGCATGATTGCGATCAGATCGCGGTCGTCTATGACAAGGGCCAGACACCGCCAGAGATCACCATCATGCAGGTTTCAGGGTATGTGCACACGGTTCTTGCAGATGGCATTGCTGTCGCCGTTGTCGCATGCACATCCGGTCCTGCACCCAGCGCTGAAAATGTGCTGTTGGTGGAACGCTCTAGCTAAATCCTCAAAGAGCCCGCGAGCGATCAGCGCCCTTCAAACGATGGGCTGCGTTTTTCGACGAATGCCAGAACGCCTTCTTTGAAATCCCGTGATTTGCCGCATTTTCCTTGCTCTTGCGCCTCAAAGGCCAGCTGATCCTCAAATGTATTGTCCCATGATCCGCGCACGACAGCCTTGACCGCGCTGTAAGCCGCCGTTGGACCCGCCGCAAGATGCGCCGCCTTGGCCCGCCAATGCGCATCGAAATCCGCATCCGGCACCGCTTCCCATATCATGCCCCAATCATCCGCTTGGCGCGCTGATATCTTATCGGCAAAAAGCGCTGCCCCCATTGCCTTTGCCGTGCCCATCTGACGCGGCAACACATAGGTGCCGCCCGCATCCGGGATCAGCCCGATCTTGGTGAAAGCCTGCATGAAATAGGCGGATTGGGCGGCAAAAACCACGTCTGCGGCCAGCGCCAGATTGGCCCCGGCCCCAGCAGCCGGACCATTAACCGCAGCAATTGTGGGCACCGGACAATTCACAATGGCCCGCAACATCGGCGCGTATTCGTCGCGCAAGGTCCGCTCAAGATCAATGGAAGACGAATTGGCGCGGTCGCCCAGATCCTGACCAGAACAAAACGCGCGCCCCGCGCCGGTCAAGACCACAACCCGCGCCTCCTCGCCGCCTTGCTTGACAGCATGGGCGATTTCCGCCCGCATCTGGGTGGTCAACGCATTCATCTTGTCCGCGCGGTTCAAGGTGATCAGGGCAACGCCTTCGGCCAGATCATAAGTGATTGTCTGATATTCCATCGGTTTTGCCCCTTGTTCATGCGGATTTAATGCAGGTTTAACAAAGCCAGAGGTGCTGACCAGCAAAACCGCACGTCATTGCCGCAAAATATCGCGCAGCCGTGCTGCTTCATCATCATTCAGCGGCGTTTCTTCCGTTGGTTGCGCCTTTGAGCGGCTGCGCAGATATCCAAGACCGACGCCGCCCGCCACCAGCAGCATCAACGGGCCCGCCGCCCACAACAGCCAGTTCGCGCCGCGCGCGTCGGGCTTGAGCAGGACATATTCACCATAACGTGCCACGATGAAATCAACCGCTTGTTGGTCACTGTCGCCGGCAACCAGCCGCTCGCGCAACAAAAGACGCAGGTCGCGGGCAAGGCTCGCATTGCTCTCATCAATGCTCTCGTTGCGGCACACCAGACACCGCAGCCCTTTGGACACCTCACGCGCCCGCGCCTCTAACACCGGATCGTTCAACACCTCATCTGGTTCCACTGCCATCAACGGCGTTGCCAACAGCATCAAGATCAGCATCAACCGTTTCATTCCGCAGGCACCGTTTGGGATTTGCGCGCACCTGCCGCGACACGGAAACGCCTGTCGGTGAGGCTCAGCAGACCACCCAGTGCCATCATTGCACAGCCAATCCATATCCAGTTGGTCAGCGGTTTGATGTACGTACGCACAGCCCATCCCCCGCCATCCTGTTTGTCACCAATCACAACATATACATCGCGTGCGAGATTGTAATCAATCGCCGCCTCGGTTGTCGGCATCTGGGCCACCGGATAAAAGCGTTTTTCAGGCCGCAACTGCGCAATCTCGCGCCCGTTTCGGGCCAGTGTCACCTGTCCCATCGTCGACAGGTAATTCGGCCCGCGCAGTTCGTCCACCGCAGTCAGGGTCAAGGTGTAGCTGCCTACATCAAAGGGCTCGCCAATCTGCGCCACACGAAGGTCATCCATGCTCCATGCTGTCAGCCCCGCTACCCCGGCGATGGTCACACCCAACCCGGCGTGCGCCGTGGCCTTGCCCCAGTCAGCGCGCGGCAGACGGCGCAGCCGTTTCAGCCTGTGCGCCCCACGCCCCGTCCGCAAAGCGAGCTCAACCCCTGTCCCCATGATCAGCCAGGCCGCCAGAAACAACCCCATCGGTCCCAGCATGCTGCGCCCGGTTTGCAGCGCAAAGGCAAGGCCAGCCACGGCTACGGCCAGCACAAACACATAGCGCAGGGGCCAAAGCGCACGCCCGATCGATGCGCGTTTCCAGGGCATCACGCTGCCGATGGGCATGATCAGCCCCAGTGCCACCATAAACGGCGTAAAGGCCGCATTGAAAAACGGTGGCCCGACACTGAGTTTGCGGTCAAAAAACATCTCTGCCAACAGAGGCCACATGGTTCCGACAAAGACCACGAAACAGGCGACAGCCAGCAGCAGGTTGTTCACCACCAAAGCGGATTCGCGGCTGACCAGACCAAAGACACCCTTGGCCTCCATAGCGCCGGCGCGCAGCGCGAAAAGCACAAGCGCACCGCCCATGAAAAGCGCCATGATTGCCAGAATGAAAACGCCACGTTCTGGATCATTTGCAAAGGCATGAACCGAGGTCAGCAACCCCGAGCGCACGATAAATGTGCCAATCAACGAAAACCCAAACGCAAGGATCGCCAACAGGATCGTCCAGCTTTTCAGGCTTTCACGTTTTTCGACGACGATGGCGGAATGCAGCAAAGCTGCGGCCAAAAGCCATGGCATAAAGCTGGCGTTCTCAACAGGGTCCCAGAACCAGAACCCACCCCAGCCCAATTCATAATAGGCCCACCAAGACCCCAAGGCGATGCCAATGGTCAGGAATATCCACGCCGCCAGCGTCCATGGCCGCACCCAGCGCCCCCATGCGGCGTCAACGCGCCCTTCGATCAGCGCGGCCACGGCAAAACTGAATGACATGCTCAGCCCGACATACCCAAGGTAAAGGAACGGCGGGTGAAACGCCAAACCGGGGTCCTGCAACAACGGGTTCAGGTCACGGCCATCAAAGGGCGGTGTGGCAAGGCGCAAGAAAGGATTGGACGTGAACAGGATAAAGGCAAAAAACGCCACCGCGATCGCCGCCTGCACCGACAGAACACGTGCCCGCAAAGTGGGCGGTAATCCACCGCCAAACCATGCTGCCATTGCGCCGAACAGCGTCACAATCAACACCCAAAGCAGCATCGACCCCTCATGATTGCCCCATGTGCCGCTAATTTTATAAAGCATGGGTTTGGCCGAGTGGCTGTTCGCCACCACCAACCGCAAGCTGAAATCCGAGGTGATGAAAGCCCACATCAGCGCGCCAAACGCCAGTGCGGTCAGCGCAAATTGGGCACCGGCGGCGGGTTCCGCCACGGCCATCCACCCCGGCCACCGATGGTGCGCGCCGATCATGGGCACCACCATCTGGATGATCGCGACACCAAAAGCGAGGATCAGCGAAAAATGTCCCAATTCTGTAATCATGAGAAAACTATAGGGGGCCGCCGCCCCCTATACCATCACGATTTAACCTTTTGAGCGGTGCAAAGCGTCGCAGTCAGACGGCGGCGCGCCGCCACGCGTCCAGCGCCGGATTGGCCCCCGGCATGATCGACGCAATTGACAGCCGCGTATCGCTCCCGGTATCGGCAGCCTTCGCGCTGTCGGCACGCAAGGCACGGATGGTTTTGATGTTCTCCAGAACCTGCGGCACCTGGGCCATTGTTCCGACAATCTCGCGTTGAAACTGCTGGGCTTTGACCTGATGACGCGCGCCAAAGTAAAATGAAACAATCACCCCCAAGAGCCACCACAGCGGCTCTGGCACCAGCGCAATCCCTTGCATTCGCTCGGAAAACCACAAAGGGTTTATCATTGCAGACACAAACAAAACCAATGTCCCCAACGCCAACATGGGCCGTGGCAGCCGATTGACTCCATCCATGAATCGATCAAATCCGCCCTGCCGCGCAACCGCAAATTCGGCACCGTATTGGGCCATTGCCTGTCCCTGCACCTGCGCGCCGCGCGTGGCTCCGGCTTCGGCATTTTCCCGAAACACTTCGACCGTGTCGCGCACCACGTTGCGCTCACCTCCAAAGACCAGTCCGATGAGTTTCTCAATCAACCCCATGCCGCAATCCTTTCATCGAACTCTGCTTTGGTCAGGTGATACTGCGGCCCAATGAATTCTTCGGCCCGCACGATCCATCCCCCCTTGCCGCCTGCCCGATTGCGGGCATATTTGCGACTGGCGGGGCGGCGGTCGGCCAGACGGAAGTAATAATTGCGCCGAGAAATGCCGTAAGCATCGACAAAATGGTCGGGTGCCTTGCGCATCGCTTCGCGCACCGCACCGATGCTTTGAGGCCCTAGCGCACCATCAACGGTAACCTCATACCCCATCTCGCGCAAAAGCTGCTGCAGGATCTTAACAGCGTTGCCACCTGCGTTGACATACATATCGAATACCGTCGCTTGCAGGGCCTGCGGCAACTGCCCGATCAAAGGGCCGTCAAAGTAGTGTTTGATAAAGATTTCAACCGCTTGGCGTTGGGTAAGTCTGCGCACGTCCTCGATGGTGACCTGATCATCGCCCGTCAAATCCAAACCCAACCGCCGCATGGTGTGGATCGTGACACCAAAATTGGTTGCCCCACCGGGATCGTCGGGATCATTCACAAACCCGCCTTCCCGGGCCACTATTGCTCTGGCTATGTCCTTGACCGATTGCATATGCACCGCTCCTTACCGCTGAATTTCGGCAAGATTGGGCGCAATTGGGTTAATGGATGGCTGTGACAGCGTACGCTGCCTAGCTGTCAGGTTCCTGGTAAACACCCTGAGCCTTAAGAGCGTCGACCACCTCTTTCGGCATATAGTTTTCGTCGTGTTTTGCAAGAATTTCAGTGGCTTCAAAGACGCCATTGATGTAGCGGCCGGTGCCAACCATGCCTTGACCTTCTTCGAACAGATCAGGCAGAACCCCTGTGTATGTGGCAACAACGGTCGCCCCACCATCGGTCACATTAAACCGTATTGTCTCGCTTTCGCCACGCACCAATGTGCCTTCTTCAACCAGACCACCGATGCGAAACACCTCGTTGGGGCCGGGTGGCTCTGCGATGACCTGACTGGGCGCGCGAAAGTAGTTGATGCCATCCCGCAAGGCATAGCCGATCAACCCGGTGGACAGCACCAATGCCACAGCCGCCACCGCGATGATCTGGATACGTCTTTGTTTTTTCAGGCTTTTCATCTAACTGAGTAATCCATCATGGAAACAAAGGGGCCATCATCAGCCCTTCGGTTTCATCTATACCTAACATCAGATTGGCATTCTGCAACGCCTGCCCGCTGGACCCCTTGGTCAAATTGTCAAGCGCTGCGACCACAACGGAACGGCCGTCCAGCCGGTCAGACACCACACCGATGTGGCAAAAGTTTGATCCGCGAATGTGCCGTGTGCTGGGCGCTTCGCCGAAGGGCAATACTTCGATGAACGGCTCACCGGCGTACGCACTTTTGAGCGTATCATGAATGACTTGCGCATCACCCTTAACGTAAACTGTGGCAAGGATACCCCGGTTGGCCGGTATCAGATGCGGTGTGAATTGCACTCTGACAGGACGTCCTGCGAGCGCTGAAAACTCCTGATCAAATTCGCCCAGATGCCGATGCGTACCACCGATGGCATAGGCATGATATCCTTCGGACAATTCTGCGTGTAGCAGGTTCTCTTTCAAAGACCGGCCTGCACCAGAAACCGCGCATTTCAGGTCCAAGATGATTTCATCCAGATCAATAACGCCTTTTGATATCAAAGGCCTAAGTGCAAATTGCCCGGTGGCGGCGTTGCACCCGGTGCCGGCTACAAGCCGGGCTTTTTTGATGTCTTCACGGTAAAATTCAGTCAGCCCATACACGGCTTCGTCTTGCTGGGCCAAAGCGGCGTGTTTGTTACCATACCACTTGGTATATTCGTCTGGGTCGCGCAGCCGAAAATCAGCAGAAAGATCAACAATCTTAAGGTCTCGCGGCAAGGCGGCAATCACTTCCTGAGAGGTTTTGTGCGGCAAGGCGCAAAAGCACAGGTCGATGTCTGAAAAGTCTATGTCCTCAATTGTCACCAAAGATGGCAAATCGAGATGGCGCAGGTGTGGAAATACCTCTGCCATGCTCTGACCAGCTTTAGAGTTGCCGCCCAAAGCTTTGATTTTCATAGATGAATGTCCAGCGATAAGCCGGATCAGTTCGGCTCCGGTATAGCCAGATGCGCCAAGAATGGCGATGTTATGTGTCATGTCTGTATTCCGTCGGTAAAGTGTCTGTATGTGCGATCAGGCGGCGGTAAAGGTCAACGGTCGTCGCAGAAATTGCGTGGCGCGGGTACTGACGCGCGTCGGATCGCCTGTGGTCAGAAAACCCGCCTGGCCGGTGCCGCCCATGTTCGGATGCCGGTGCAGATAGTCAGCCAGCGCATCTGCCACCAGATTGGCCTGGGAAAAAACCTTGACGTCCTCGCCCAAGGCCCGCTGAAATGCCTCTTGCATCAGCGGATAATGGGTACAGCCAAGGATCGCGGCCTGCGGTTCCGGCATCTTGCGCTTCAACGCGTCCACATGGCTTTGCACCAGCGCTTCGGCCAGAATGAAATCGCCGTCTTCGATGGCATCGACGACCCCGCCGCAAGCCTGCGTTTCGACATCCACACCGATGGCGCGAAATGCCAGTTCGCGCTGAAACGCGCGGGTGGCGACGGTGGCGGGTGTGGCGAACAATGCAACATGCTTTAGCGCAACTTCGCGTGGTGGCGAATTATCACCCCATTGGCGTTCGGTCAGCGCCTCGATCAGCGGCACAAAAACACCCAGAACCCGTTTATCTTCAGGCACCCAGCCCTCTTGCATCCGGCGCAGTGCCGCAGCAGAGGCGGTGTTGCATGCCAGCACAACAAGGTCACAGCCCGCATCAAAGAGCCGTTGGGTGGCAGCAACGGTCAGCTCATAAATGTCATCCGCAGTGCGCACCCCGTAAGGCGCATTCGCGCTGTCGGCGAGATAGGTGAATGCGACATCAGGCAGGCGCGCCTGTACGGCGTCCAGAATGGTCAGCCCGCCCAAACCACTGTCAAAAATGCCAACTGCCATCGTTCCACCTCAGCCGCGCGGCGGCAATTCAAAGTCTGTCAGACGCTTTGCAGCGTCTCATAGTCGTATCCCAGATCAAAGCATGGGTGCGCATCCGGGGAAAGCGCATAAGTGGTTTTGCGCAGGAAATCCATCAACGCTGCGCCATCTTTTGCCAATGGGTCCAGAACGTCGCGCCCGATCGGTGCGCCCACCGAAAGTGCGACACCGCTGTCCACACGGGCGTTAAATTCGCGGATCAACAGGCCCAGCCGCAGATTGGCGTGCAGATGGCTGGCCCTTTGAAATACCCGCGAGTTTTGTCCGTGGAAATACACCGGCACCACCACAGCGTCCGATTTCGCGATCATCCGCGCGGTAAAGCTGCGCCAGCGCGGATCCATGGGCGGTTTCATTGCCGTGATGCCGGTGCTCACCGTGCCCCCGGGAAAGACACCGATGACACCCCCCAAAGCGAGATAGTCCAATGCCTCGCGTCGTGTCTCAAGGTTCAGTGCCAATGCGCGTTTGGTGGTGTCAAAACTGATCGGAAGCAGCATGGCGTTCAGATCCTCAGACCGGTTGAACACTGAATTTGCCAAAATCCTGAAATCACCACGCGTTTTGGTCAGCAGATGACCCATCATCATCCCATCAAGAATGCCAAACGGATGGTTCGACACCACAATCACCGGCCCCTCGCGCGGGATCAGATCGAGGGTCCCGCGCTGCACATCAAGGGACAAACCGAACCGTCTGATCATCACATCGAAAAACGGCGCTCCATCAGCGACATCGCGTTCATATGCCGCAGCGCGCCGGATCAGACCCAAGCGACCGGTTGCGTTTTCCAAACAGCGGATCAACAAGCGACCACCCCAAGTTGGGGCAGATCCTGCATAGCTTAGATCGCGGACAGAGGCGCGGGGTCTGCGGGCCAAAAACGCCCCCTTTCAGGATCAGGTGCGGGCCAACTCATAGCCATCAGACCCCTTTTTGCAATCGCCGTGTTACACTTTGATGACGGCTTATTCCGCTGCCTTGGCCGTGGCGGTGCCACCTGCCCGGATCACGCCCAGTAATTCCTCGCGCCGCTTGGCCGCTTTCGCCTCGTTGGCCTGTTTTACCGGGCCGAATCCGCGAATTTGCAGCGGCAGTTCCGCCAAAGCCACTATTGCCGCGCGGGTTTGATCGGTCAGCAGCGGCAGCACCTCATTCATGTCAGCCACATATTGCTTGATCAGGCCACGCTCCATCCTACGCTCGGCGGTATAGCCAAACGGATCAAGGGGCGTGCCACGCAGACCCTTGAATTTCGCCAGAATGCGCAGAGGTGTTTCCAGCCATTGGCCAAACTGACGTTTTACCGGGCGGCCATCCGGCCCCATTTTCGACAACAGCGGCGGGGCCATGTGAAAGGTCATTTTCAGATCGCCATCAAACTCGGCGCGCGCCTTTTCACGGCTGGTCAGCAAAAGCCGCGCAACCTCGTATTCATCCTTGTAACTCAACAGCTTATGATAGCCTTGCGCCACAGCTTCTTTGACCTTTTCGTCAGGAATTTTGCCCAGCATTTTGACATAGCGTTTTGCCAGACCCTTGCCCTGATAGGCGGTCAGGTGATCCACGCGAAACGCGATTTTTTCATCCAGTGTTTTTGGCAGCGCAATCACTTTGGGCGTGCTGACGGCAAGGGCATCCTCAGGGTACAACACCGCCCAGCGCCCGATCTCAAAGGCACGCAGGTTGCGTTCAACGGCCGCCCCATTGAGACGAATTGCTTCCTCAAGGCTTTCAAGGCTCAACGGCAACAGACCCTGCTGCCATGCTGCGCCAAAGATCATCATGTTGGAAAAAATTGAATCGCCCAGCGCCGCCTTGGCCAGATCAGAAGCGTCAAACATCGCTACCCGGTCCTTGAGCCGCGCCTCAAGCGCCAGTGTGAGGCGGTCATAGGGCAGTTGGAATTCAGTATTGCGGGTGAAATCGCCGGTGATGATCTGATGGGCATTGACCACCGCACCGGTGCGTCCCGGTTTGGTCAGGCCGAGTGTCTTGTGGCCCGCTGACACGACCAAATCACCGCCAATCAACGCGTCCGCCTCGCCTGTGGCCACGCGAATGGCACTGATATCTTCGGGTTTATTCGCCAGGCGGCAGTGGATATGCACCGCGCCGCCTTTTTGCGCCAAACCGGCCATCTCCATCATGCCCGCGCCTTTGCCATCCAGTTGCGCGGCCTGTGCCAGCAAGGCCCCGATGGTCACGACGCCGGTGCCGCCCACCCCGGTGATCACCACGTTATGGGTGCCCTTGATTGTCGGCAATGTCGGCATTGGCAGGTCAGGAATGGTGATTTCAGTCGTTGGGTCTTTGCGGATCTTGGCCCCTTCAAGCGTCACGAACGAAGGACAGAACCCTTTGACACAAGAGAAATCCTTGTTGCAGGAGGATTGGTCAATCGCACGTTTGCGGCCCAGTTCAGTTTCAATCGGCACGATGGACACGCAGTTGGACTGCACGCCGCAATCGCCGCAGCCCTCGCAGACGTCTTCTTTGATGAACACCCGTTTGTCAGGATCAGGAAACAGGCCCCGCTTGCGACGGCGGCGTTTTTCAGCGGCGCAGGTCTGGATATAGACAATGGCGCTTACGCCCTCATGTGCGCGGAACGCTTCCTGAACCCGTGGCAGCGCCGCGCGTTCGTGGGTTTCGACGCCTTTGAACCGGCCAAGGTCCACGTCTTCTTTTTCGTCGTAAACCACAGCGATGTTTTTGACGCCCATCGCCTTGAGTTCATTGACGATGCGATAAGCATCCAGATCGCCCTCGTTGTGTTGGCCGCCGGTCATTGCAACCGCATCGTTATAGAGGATTTTATAGGTAATGTTGGTGCCAGCGGCGAGGGCCGCGCGGATTGCCAGCACGCCGGAATGGTTGTAGGTGCCGTCGCCGAGGTTCTGGAACACATGTTTGGTGTTCGAAAACGGCGCCTCGCCGATCCAATTGGCCCCTTCGCCGCCCATGTGGGTGAAACCGGTGGTCTCGCGGTCCATCCATTGGACCATATAGTGACAGCCAATACCCGCATAAGCTCGGGAGCCGTCAGGTACCTTGGTCGATGAATTATGCGGGCAGCCTGAACAGAAATACGGCAACCGCGCGGCAATATCTTCGGCGTTGTCAGCGCGGCGCGCCTCGCTCAATGCTTCTAGCCCGGCGCGGATGCCATCGGTTTCGCGCCCCTCTTCGAGCAGGATACTGCCCAGTTTCTCGGCAATGTGCAGCGGGTCAAGCGCGCCGCGCGTCGGGAACAGCTCTTCGCCATGTTCCATGCCCGCGCCGCCTTTGTGCCAGCCATAGACGCGGCGGTGCGTATCGCTAAAGAGTGCCTCTTTGATCTGCACCTCGATCAGTTTGCGCTTTTCCTCAACCACAACAACCAGATCAAGGCCATCGGCCCAGTCGTGAAATCCTTCCATGTCCAGCGGAAAGGTCTGGCCGATTTTATAGAGCGTCAGCCCCAGCCGTTCGGCCTCGTTTTCGTCAATGTTGAGCATGTTCATCGCATGCACCAGATCGAGCCAGTTCTTGCCCGCCGCCGCAAAGCCGATCTTGGCCCCCCGCTTGCCCCACATGCGTTTATCCATCTTGTTGGCATGGCTGAACGCTTCGGCGGCATAGCGTTTGTAGTCGATCATCCGCGCCTCTTGCAGATGCGGTGTATCTTGCAACCGGATGTTCAAACCGCCTTCTGGCATGTCAAATTCGGGCAACACCAGCTTCATCCGGTGTGGGTCACCATCCACAACCGAAGTTGCCTCAACCGTGTCTTTCATCGTCTTCAGGCCCACCCAAAGACCCGAAAACCGTGACAACGCCCAGCCATAAATGCCGTAGTCCAGAATTTCCTGCACGCCTGCCGGGCTGACCACCGGCATATAGGCATCCACCATCGCCCATTCCGACTGGTGCAAAACGGTGGACGATTCGCCGGTATGGTCATCGCCCATCGCCATCAGCACGCCGCCGTGCTTGGACGTGCCCGCCATATTGGCGTGGCGCATCACATCGCCCGACCGGTCCACCCCCGGCCCCTTGCCGTACCACAGGCCAAAGACACCATCGTATTTGCCCTCGCCGCGCAATTCGGCCTGTTGTGCCCCCCAAAGGGCCGTCGCGGCCAGATCTTCGTTCAAACCGGGCTGAAATTTGACGTTGTAGGCCGAGAGCACCTTCTCAGCCTTGCTCATCTGCAGATCAACCGCCCCCAGGGGTGATCCACGATAGCCGGTTACGTAACCGGCCGTGTTCAGCCCCGCAGCCCGATCGCGCGCACCCTGCATCATCATCATGCGCACCAGCGCCTGTGTCCCGTTCAGCAATACAGGTGATTTTTCCAAATCAAAACGATCGTTCAGTGAAATATTTTGCACAGTCATGGCGCGCCTCCCCGGTGTCGCAATATAATGGCATGATTATTGCCGATATAGGTCACAATTACTGACCTGTATAGGTAAAAATTTTGGCTTCTTGTCGCTGACTGTCAGCATACCCCCCTGTAATTCCCGATCAGGTGCGATAGGAGTTAGGCATTTAATGAAAGTTGAAGAGAATGGATTGGGATAAACTGAGAATTTTTCATGCGGTTGCAGATGTTGGCAGCCTGACCCACGCTGGCGACAAACTGAACCTGTCACAATCGGCGGTGTCACGCCAGATCCGCGGGCTTGAAGAGCAGTTGAACACAAACCTGTTTCACCGGCACGCGCGCGGTTTAATCCTGACCGAACAGGGCGAATTGCTGTTTGACGCGACCACCGCCATGACCAGACGCCTAGATACCGCAGCCGCGCGCATTCGCGACAGCGAGGAAGAAGTGTTTGGCGAATTGCGGGTGACCACGACAACCGGATTTGGCACCTTATGGCTGGCCCCGCGCCTGCCAAAACTCTATGAAAAGTACCCCGATTTAAAAGTCGATCTCATGCTTGAAGAACGGGTGCTGGATCTGCCAATGCGAGAGGCCGATGTGGCCATCCGCATGAAAGAGCCGTCTCAGGCCGATCTGGTCCGCAAAAAACTGATGATGATCAAGATGTGTCTATATGCCACTCCGGCTTACCTGGCTGAACATGGCACGCCCCAGCGCATTGAAGATATGTCAAACCACCGTCTGATTTGCCAAAACACCAACAGCGATCAGGTCGGGGCCGGTGTGACCCTTGTGCAGGAACTGATGATGCATGATGTGCGCTCCCTGCTCACGGTGAACAATTATTTTGGGGTGCTGCAAGGGGTTCTGAACAATTTGGGTATTGGGGTTCTGCCCGACTACCTGACGCAGGATTTTCCCGATCTGGTACAGGTCCTGCCCGACACCGAGTCGGCGGACGTACCTGTGTTTTTGGCCTATCCAGAAGAATTGCGGCAATCAAAGCGGGTTTCGGCCTTTAAAGACTTTGTTCAGGACGAAATCATTACCTACCGTAAGTTGTTGCGGGACAAGGAAAACAGGTAGCCATGCACCCGACGCATATCAGGTTTGCTTTGGCGAAAGTCGATTCTGCCTTGATTGGAACGGATGTGCTGCCTAATTCACCATTATGAAGATGAGCCGCTTCGGCGCGCTGCTTCATACCTCCCTGTTGGACTTGGCCGAGCTTTATGCTCGGCCTTTTTTTTGCGCAAAGCTGAGGGTGCAAATTCACGGACAGGTTGAACGAAACCAATACATGTAGGAACCCATCAGATTAGCGCCTGACCCTCGGCAAAGACTTGCACCCATTGCTTGATCTCAACCCTGTCCCGCAGTCCGGTTGTCCAGAACGGATCTGTCTTAACCAGATCCCAAGCCTGTTCGACTGATTCCACGTCCACAAGCCAAAGCCCGCCTTTTACCTGCCCATCGTCTTCTTTCAGCGGGCCAGCGGCGCGTATCACTTTCTTTTTGTCGGTCAGGAACGCCAAGTGCTGCGCCATGAAACGTGGCCGCAGATCGGGGTCCGCATCCGGGTTATCGTTAAAATGAATGGTGTAAAGCATCTGAGCATCCTCCTCTGAGGGAAACCATCCACCTGCATTTATACATTCTCAATTCGAATATTTGCATTTACCATCTGCAAATATGCAGCAGCTGCCCTGGAATGATCTTCGTGTATTGCTTGGCGTTTCGCGCACGCAGTCGCTGTCGGGAGCGGCGGCCCTGTTGGGCGTCAACGCGACGACAGTCTCACGCAGGCTCAAAGTGCTTGAGGGTCTGGCCGGATCGCCGTTGCTCATACGCGGTCAGGGCGGAAAGCTTCGTCTTACCCAACATGGGCTGGCACTTGCAGACCAAGCCGAAGGCATGGAACGCCACGCGAATCTGGCCGAGGCGGTTCTGGGCCGGGATAAGATTGTGCACGGAACAGTTCGGCTCACGGCTGTGCCATTTCTGTTGAACCGCTTTATCATTCCGAACATTCACAGCTTCTTAGCGGCCCATCCGGCGCTTCAGCTCAGCCTCATTCCCGATAACAGAAATCTCAGCCTCACACGGCGAGAAGTTGATCTGGCAATCCGTTTTGGCGAACCGCAGGAAGGCGGTGATGCGGTGCTGGCTCAGAAACTGGGCAGCGTCGTATTTGCGGCATTCACTGCAAAGGCGTTTCACGAGGTCGCTGACGTTGATCGCCCGTGGCTGACCTACGATCCTGTGGCGGCGCATCTTCCGCAAGCGGGGTGGACGGAAAAATTCGCAAAGGATTCGGGTGGAAAGATCGCCGGTGTGTTGATGCACGATCTTGAAGCGGCCTATCATACAGTGGTGCATACCCCGTCCCGAGCGGTGCTGCCGGATGTGATCGGATCGAAGGATAAGCGACTTATCAGGCTCGGTGATCAGGAAGAGCAACATCAAATGCATCGCAATGTCTGGTTGCTGCGCCATCGCGACATGCGCGGTGTTGACCGCATTGACGTGGCAACAACTTGGCTGACCAAAGCGAAATTGTTTGATCAGGCGTGAGACATTTCCCCACCGATCATAGCCAAAAAGAGCTGCAGCATCGCCGCAAATGAACGGCGACCAGGTCCGCTCAACCGCCTTTGGACAAACAGCGACGCCCCCTTGCCCGCTTTGCTCTTTTCCCCCAGCGGCCATTCAACTATGACAGCCCCAACTGCTACATCGGGGACACCACAACATGACCGAACCTGAAATTACGCCAGAGCTTATCAAGGCCCACGGGTTCACGCTCGATGAATATGCTGAAGTGAAGCGTATCCTGAACCGAGACCCCAATTATACCGAAATGGGCATCTTTTCAGCGATGTGGAACGAGCATTGTTCTTACAAATCTTCCAAGAAATGGTTGCGGACCCTGCCCACCGAAGGCCCGCAGGTCATTTGCGGCCCCGGTGAAAATGCGGGGGTGGTCGATATTGGCGACGGACAAGCGCTGGTGTTCAAGATGGAAAGCCACAATCACCCCTCCTACATCGAACCCTATCAGGGGGCGGCGACGGGCGTGGGGGGCATCCTGCGTGACGTGTTCACGATGGGTGCCAGACCTATTGCCGCAATGAATGCGCTGAGTTTTGGCCGGCCAGATCACCCCAAGACGCGACAGTTGGTGCACGGCGTGGTTGCGGGTGTTGGCGGCTATGGCAACTGCTTTGGCGTGCCGACCATTGGCGGCGAAGTCCGCTTTGATGCTGCCTATGATGGCAATTGTCTGGTCAACGCCTTTGCTGCGGGTCTGGCGGATGCAGACAAGATCTTTTATTCTGCCGCATCCGGCGTAGGCATGCCGGTGGTCTATCTGGGGGCCAAGACGGGCCGCGATGGCGTTGGTGGGGCCACCATGGCCTCTGCCGAGTTTGACGACACGATTGAAGAAAAGCGCCCGACGGTGCAGGTGGGCGACCCCTTCACTGAAAAACGGCTGATGGAAGCCACGCTGGAGCTGATGGCGACCGGTGCCGTAATTTCCATTCAGGACATGGGGGCCGCTGGCCTGACCTGTTCGGCAGTGGAAATGGGCGACAAGGGGGGGTTGGGCGTCCGGCTTGATCTGGAAAACGTGCCACAGCGCGAACCCAATATGACCGCCTATGAAATGATGTTGTCGGAATCTCAGGAACGCATGCTGATGGTGCTCAAGCCCGAGCTTGAGGCGGAAGCCCGCGCCGTCTTTGACAAATGGGACCTCGATTTCGCCATTGTGGGTGAAACCATGGCCGAAGATCGGTTTTTGATTGTCCACAACGGTGAGGTGAAAGCCGATCTGCCGCTGTCCAAGCTGGCCAGTACCGCGCCCGAATACGACCGTCCATGGGTGGAAACACCCGCCGCTGCCCCTTTGGCCGATGTGCCGGGCATTGACCCCATTGACGGGCTGCGCGCGCTGATCTCGGACCCGAACTATGCCTCCAAAGCGTGGGTTTATGAACAATATGACACGATGGTGATGGCCGACAGTGCGCGCACACCGGGCTTCGGGTCAGGTATCGTGAGGGTCCATGGCACCGACAAGGCGCTGGCGTTCACCTCAGACGTGACACCGCGCTATGTCAAAGCCAACCCCTTTGAGGGTGGCAAACAGGCTGTTGCCGAAGCGTATCGCAACTTATGTGCCGTGGGCGCGCGGCCCCTTGCCACCACCGACAACATGAATTTCGGCAATCCCGAAAAGCCCGAAATCATGGGCCAGTTTGTGGGGGCGATCAAAGGCATCGGGGCGGCGGTAAAGGCGCTCGATATGCCGATCGTGTCCGGCAACGTCTCGCTTTATAACGAAACCGACGGCACTGGCATCCTGCCCACCCCCACCATCGGGGCCGTGGGTCTGCTGGATCACACCGATGACATTATTGGCACCCAAGTGCGCGATGGCCATGTTGCCTTGGTCTTGGGCGACACCACCGGGCACTTGGGTCAATCGGCCCTCTTGGCACAGGTCTTCCGGCGCACCGATGGGGACGCGCCGCATGTGGACCTCGACGCTGAGCGCGCGCATGGCGATTTCATTCGTGCCAACCGGGCGCTGATCAAAGCCTGCACAGATTTAAGCGATGGCGGCCTCGCGCTGGCCGCGTTTGAGCTGGCCGAAAGCGCAGGTGTGGGCGTCACGATAGATGCCGATGACACACCTACCCTTTTTGGTGAAGATCAGGCGCGCTATCTGATTGCGTGCAATTTCGACGAGGCCGAGGCCCTGATGTCAGCGGCAGGGGCAGCAGGCGTGCCGCTGATCACCGTGGGCAGCTTTGGCGGTGATCAGGTGACGTTTGGCAGCACCTCGGCCCCCCTGGCCGAGCTGTCTGAAGTCTACCGCAGCGCATTTGCTGCCGCATTTGAATAACCTGTGGATCTAGCTGGGCACGTCCTGCCCAGCGGCCATCAGGCGGGCCTTTTCGCCCACATCGTCGGGTTTGGAAATAACCGCCGCCAATTCCTCCAGAGAGGCAATCGAATGGCCAGCGCGAAAGCTGTCGACATGCGGCAACATCGCGCGAATGCCGACCGCCTTGGGCGCAAATCCGTCCCAGCGCAACAGCGGGTTCAGCCAGATCAATCGCCGCGCGCTCAGATGCAGGCGCTGCATCTGGCGCGCCAGATCTTCCGGGGCATCGCGGTCCAGCCCGTCGGTGATCAATAGAACCACAGCACCCTGCCCCATCACCCGGCGTGACCAGTCCCGGTTGAATGCCGCGAGCGAGGCACCGATGCGCGTGCCCCCTTCCCAATCCTGCGCCTCTGCCCCTGCAGCGGCAAGGGCGGCATCGACATCGCGGGTGGCCAGATGGCGGGTGATGTTGGTCAGCCGGGTGCCAAAGGTGAACGCATGCACCTGCGCCCAACCGGCCCCCCGCGCATTGGCGACCGCGTGCAGAAAATGCAAAATTACTCGGCTGTACTGGCTCATGGAGCCGGAAATATCGCAGATAACCACCAGATTGGGGTAGCGCGGGCGCGGCGTTTTGAAGGCCAGCTTGTTCATTTCGCCACCCGCGCGAAGCGCACTGCGCAGGGTGCGGGCCGCGTCAATGCGGCCCCGGTTCGACACCATGGACCGCCGCGACGGCAAGGGTTTGATCGGCAAGGCCAACTGCGCAAGCATCCGTTTAGCCTGTGCCATCTCCGCAAGGCTCATCTGTTCGAAATCAAGCGTGCGCAGGCGTTCGGCGGCGGACATGGTGAGGCTGGCGTCAACTTCGATCAGCGCGTCTTCTTCCGGAGCCTCATCTGCGTCATCCTGCGGCGGAGCCTCTGCGCCATCCAAAAGCGCCTCTGCCGCGCGCTTCTCTGCGGCCTGTGCCGGGCGATCCTCTTGCACGCCGCGGATCGCGGGCAGCATGGCGGCCATCATATGTTCCAGGTACCGCGGATCACGCCAATAAAGCCGAAAGAGCTGGGCAAAAACGGTGCGATGTTCAGGGCGATTCACGAAACAGGCGTGCAGGGTCCAGTAAAAGTCGCGCTTGTTGCTGAACCCGGCGGCCTCAACCGCGCGAATGGCGTCGATCACCCGGCCCGGCCCAATCGGCAGCCCCGCCCGGCGCAAGGCGCGGGCAAAATGGGTGATGTTGCCCATCAGCCTGGGATCATCAGGAAGATTCAGGGGTAGATGTTCAGCCATGCCAGCCGACTGCCGGTGCGGCATCCACCCTTTTGGACGCATCCATGGCCAAAAACAGCGTCATGCAGGCTCAAGCGATGCTTTGGCCTGATCCAGAATGCGCTTCGCCTCTGATCCGTGCAGTTTTGCAATGTCGTCCTGATATTTCAGGATCGCCCCAAGGGTATCGGCGATGACGGCGGGGCTGAGCGTGATCACATCCAACGCCAACAGACATTTGGCCCAGTCTATGGTTTCAGCCACACCCGGTTTCTTGAATAAATCTTCAGTGCGCAGGTGCTGGACAAAGGCAACCACCTCGCGGCTCAGGTTTTCGGCCGCCTCAGGGACGCGGGCGGTCAGAATTTCCATTTCGCGGTCGAAATCGGGATAATCCACCCAATGATAGAGGCATCGGCGTTTTAGCGCATCATGCACTTCGCGTGTGCGATTGGACGTCAGGATCACGATAGGCGGTTCCGGCGCGGTGATGGTGCCAAGCTCAGGAATTGTCACCTGAAAATCGCTCAGCGCTTCGAGCAGGAATGCCTCAAACGGGGCATCTGTGCGGTCCAGTTCATCAATCAGCAGGATCGGTGCGCCGTTTTCATCCGGACGCATCGCCTGCAACAAGGGCCGTTCAATCAAAAAGTCATCACTGAAAAGCTGGGTGTTCAGATCGGCACTATCCGCCCCTCCTGCTGCTTCTGCTGTGCGGATCGCGACCATTTGCGCCGGAAAGTTCCATTCATAAACCGCCGAGGACGCATCAAGGCCCTCATAGCACTGCAGGCGGATCAACCGCCGGTTAAGGCCCGCCGCCAGCGCCTTGGCAATCTCGGTCTTGCCAACGCCGGCCTCCCCCTCCAGAAACAGGGGCCGGCCCAGTTTGAGGCTCAAAAACACCACTGTGCCAAGGGCCCGGCCACAGATATAACCTTGATCACTCAACATCTTTTGCACGCCATCAATACTGGATATATCTGTCATAAAGACTCCTCTGGCCCCCAAAGGTGCATCTGCGGCGCGTCAGGTCAAGAGAGCGATTGGCCTATATGTCACGCTTGGGGCGGTCACCGCCTGCGCGATTGACGCGATTCCACCGCCCTGTCATAATCTTAATGAATTAATAGAGGTCACGGGGCCATGTTTCCCCCGACCCAGAGGCGGACATGAGACAGATATCCCACATCCATCGATCTAGTGGCCCCAAACCCAATGGTGCGCATTGACATGCGGATCACGGCTGTCACCTGTGTGAAAAACGAGGGACCGTTTCTGTTGGAATGGATCGCCTTTCACCGCCTCATTGGGGTGACTGATTTTCTGTTTTATTCCAACGATTGTACGGACGCGACCGATACCCTTCTTGATCAACTGCAAGACCATGGGATTGTCGTTCATCTGCCGAACCCGGCAACCAACCGCAATTATCAGATGCAGGCGCTGAAAGCCGCGCGGCGACACCCGTTGATCCGAGAGGCCGATTGGGTCTGGGTCACGGATGTGGATGAGTTTTTGAACATCCATGTGGGCGATCATACCATCTCGGCGCTCATCGAAGCCTGCCAAAACCCGAAAGCGATTTCGATCACCTTTCAGTATTTCGCGAATGGCGGGGTTGAAACATATCAGGACGTGCCGGTGATCACCCAGTTCCTGCACAGCCACAATCCCGATCTGTGGTGCGCTGAAACCGCGATTGAGGTCAAAAGCCTGGTCCGCAAAGATTTTCCTCTAGCGTATTTTGGCGCGCATCGTCCTTTCCATGATGATGCCAAGGAAAAGCCCGCATGGAGCGATGGATCGGGCCGCCCCGTTCCTGCGCCGTTTCGCCGGCGCGCCAACAAGCGCCGCATCCGTGCTTTTCCGGCAAAAGGCGCGCGGCAGTTCGCAACATTGAACCATTATGCCCTGCGCTCAATGGACAGTCACCTAGTCAAGAACGACCGCGGCGATGTGAACCGCGAACACCGCGTGTTTGATGAGACCTATTGGCGCGAACGCAATGATGCGGCTTATTTCGATGACAGCATCCTGCGTTATGCGGATGCGCTCAAGACTGAGATGGACCGGCTCAAGGCATTGCCCGGTGTGGGCGACCTGCACGAAAAAGCCGTGGCACTGCACAAGGCCCGGCGCGATGCGCTACTGGCGCAGGACAGTTACTGTGCGATGCAAAAACAATTTCGCGAGGCATCCCCCTATTGTGCCGCCGAAGAAGCCATCATCAATGAGATTGCAGGGGTATGACTGGCCCGCGCATCATCAATCTGGGGCTGCCCAAAACCGGCACAACCACGTTGACCGATGCGCTGCGTCACGCCGGGCTTGCGGTAGCTGACTGGAAAATCAGACGCGGGCAATCAACGCGCAACGACATCATCGGCGAACATGTGGGCAAGATTATTTATGACGATTATTTCGACAGCGGCGATCCTCTGGCCCGCCTGACTGAGTTCGATATGATCAATGAAATGAGCGCCGTGCGCCATGACCGCAGCCTGTGGCCACAAACCGATTGGGGGCTTCTTTCAGCGATCCAGGAACACCATCCGAACGTCAGGTTCCTGATGACCTACCGCGATCCGATGAAGACCGCCAACAGCATGATGCGCTGGAACAATCTGGGCAATCGGCGTCTGCCCATGGCCGATATCCCCGGACTGCCGCGCGGGTTCGGGGCCACTGAGGACGCATTGGCACGCTGGATTGACGGGCATTTCAGGTTTTGCCGCCGCGTGTTTCAGGGCTGCGACAACTTTCTGGAATACGACATTGAAGACACGGGCGCGCAAGACAAGATCGCGGCCTATCTGGGTGTTGATCTGCCGTGGTGGGGCCAAAGCAATGTGGGCACGCCCGCCGATCCGGAAGGGGTAAGCTGAATGCGGTTGACCCTTTTGATCGGCCCGACAGAAGCCACCGCAGCGCGGTTTCGATCCCTGTTAAAGCAAAAAGAGGGGCCCCTTCAGAAACAGGGCATTCATGTTCCAGACTGGAACCATGTCCGCCTCTATGCCGCCTGCGCAGAGCCGGAAGAAGTGGGCGTTTTGCGCTTCCAGCGCGGCATGGAAAGCCCATTGGTCCAGCGCACCCTGACCAGTGAATTTGAGACGCTGATCCCCAAAGAACTGGCCGAAGTGACCGCCGATCACGTGATGGTCGCAGCCGCGCAATTGGGCAACCTGCTGTCCGCCCCTGCCGAACTGGCGCGGCTCAAGGCGCTCTTTGAACCGCATTTCGACGATATTCGAATCGTTGCACATGTCGACGAACAGGCGCGGATGATGGTGCAGCACTATGCCTATGCGGTGCTGGAAGGCAGGCGGCATTCACTGGCGCAGGAAATTGATCTGGCTGGCGAAAAGAACTGGTGGGATGGGGCGCTGAAAAAACGGGGTGTGAATGAACCGTTTTTTGGACTGTTCAACGACATTCAGCACCCGCCGTTCTGGCTCGATTTCAAGGCGATGCTGGCGCTCTGGGAAAACACCTTTGGCACGGGCAAAGTCACCCTGCGGCCGCTGGACATGGCGCATCTCTTCTCTGAAAACGGTGCGGCTGAAATGGCGCATATTCTGGGGCTGCCCGGTCCCTTGGGCAAAGTTGATGCGAGCCCACTACCCCCGCCCCGTCCCGCCGCATGGCTGACCCGGATGCGCCTATTTAGTGATGTGCTGATCAAATACATGCAGGCGCGTGATAATCTGTGCCCCCGCAATCTGTGGCAACAGATGCTCAACGGGATCAGGGTTGAGGGACCGCCCATCGAACCGGGCAGTCTTGGGGCTTTGTCGAAACACTTCAAATCGGCAAACGCCGGCCTGATCAAGATGTTTCCGGATTTGAAAGCGGCGCTGAAACCAGACGCGCCGCTTGCCCCCTGGGCAGAGGCAGACCCCGCATTCGGCTTTCGCGCCACACAATACCTCACCGCATTCAGCCACCGCATCCGCGCCGATGCGACGCCCATCGCCGAAAAGCGCGCCGAAGCGGCATCGGTGAAAGAGGCGTCGGCCAAGTTCGACCGCCTGTTGATGGAAACCGCCGAGACCGACGACGAAAAGGATGCCAACGCGCGTCTGCTCAACCGGGTCAAGGTCAATCACCAGATGGTCCTGTCGACCCAATTCAAACCCCACAACAACCTCGGCGCGGTGAATGAGGAAGAACTGGGTGCGGCCTATGCCCCCGTCCCCGCGCGGACCCTCAAACCCGGATCGACCGGCAATGTGATCGTCGGCTGCATGAAGAATGAGGCACCCTATATCCTTGAATGGGTTGCCTATCACCGCGCCATAGGGGTCGATACATTCTTGATCTACACAAATGATTGCACCGATGGCACCGATGAGATTCTGGGACGGTTGCAAGACATGGGCATCTTGCAACACCGCAAAAACGACAATTGGAAGGGCAATTCACCCCAGCAATATGCGCTGAATCAGGCGCTGAAAGAACCGGTGATCCAGAACGCCGATTGGATCATTCACATTGATGTGGATGAATTTATCAACGTGCGCACCGGCAATGGGACGCTGGATGATCTTTTTGCCGCCGTCCCGGATGCTACCAACATCGCGATGACCTGGCGGCTGTTTGGTCATAACGGCGTAACGCGGTTAAGCGATGAATTCGTGATCGAACAATTCGATACTTGTGCGCCGAAATACTGCCCCAAGCCGCACACCGTCTGGGGCTTCAAGACCATGTTTCGAAACATCGGGGCTTATGCAAAAATCTCATGTCACCGCCCCAACAAACTTGAAGAAGCCTTTGAAAACAAAGTGAAATGGGTCAATGGCTCGGGCAAGGACATGACCCGCGACGCCAGCCACAATGGCTGGCGGTCATCAAAGAGCAACATCGGGTACGACCTATTGCAGCTCAACCATTATGCGCTGCGGTCCGCAGAATCCTTTCTGATCAAACGCCAAAGGGGTCGGGCCTTGCATGTGGACCGCTCCATTGGGATCAACTATTGGATCCGCATGGATTGGTGCGATTTCCGCGATGTGACCATCAAACGCAACGTACCCCGTGTGCGCGCGGAATATGATGCGCTGATGAAAGACAAAAAACTGAAAAAATTTCACCAGCAAGGTTTGGACTGGCACCGTGCCAAGGCCCGCGAATTACACGGCATGCCCGAATTCAGCGATCTCTATAAACAGGCGCTGGATGTTAAATTGGACGAAGTTGAACGGGTGGCCTATGCGCTGTCACTGGATATGGAGAGCTGAAGATGGATGGCAACGCAATGCTGGACCGCACCGCAAAACCAACCTCTGCCTTTATCACGTCAAGGGGCATGAAATTTCCCAACCACGCAGATATCATCAAGGGCCGACTGCGGGCATTACTGCGCAAAAACGTCTATGAATACAAAGAATCCGTGGCCGCCCTGCGGGTCGTCAGGGAAGGGGATGTTGTCATAGAACTGGGGGCCGGCATCGGATATATGTCGACGCTGATCGCGTCAAAACGCAAGATCAAATCGGTCCATTCGTTTGAGGCAAATCCCCATCTCATTCCCTATATTCAACAGGTCCATGCCGCAAATGGCTTGACCAATGCCCATGTCACCAACGCCATTTTGGGCCGCCGCAAGGGCACGGTCGATTTCTATGTCCGCGATAACCTGCTGGGCTCATCACTGGCCCTGCTTGAAGGCGAAGTGGACCCGCCCAGCACCAAAGTTGAGGTGCTCAACGGCAAGACCGTTTTTAAGGAAATAGGTGCCAGTGTGCTGATCTGCGACATCCAAGGGGCCGAAGTCGATCTGATTCCAACGCTTGATCTGACCGGACTGCGCGCCGCCGTCATCGAATTGCACCCCCAATGGATCGGCCCGGACGGTGTGAACAAGGTGTTCAAGGCGTTCATGGATGCCGGGTTGGCCTATTATCACCGCGCATCGACCAACAAGGTCGTGTGTTTCCGCACGGAATGGTGAGCCGTTGACCCATCTTGCCCTTTTATGTGTCCGAAACGAAGGCGCATTTCTGCTCGAATGGCTCGCCCATCACCGCGCGCTGGGTTTCGACGAATTTGTTGTGTTTTCAAACGATTGCGACGATGGCACAGACACAATGCTTGATCGGCTTGACGCAATGGGTGGGCTGACCCACGTCCGCAACAAAGGCCCTTTCGACAAGGGTGGCATTCAATTCACCGCCCTGAAATTTGCGGCCAACATGGATCAGGTCAAAAAGGCCGATTGGATCCTGCCACTGGACGTAGACGAATTTATCAACATTCACACCGGCGATCATACCTTGGACGCCCTGCACGCGGCGCTGCCCGAGGCCACCGCGATCACACTCACATGGCGGCTTTTTGGGGCATCAGGTCAGGTCCGCTATCAAGACTTACCTGTCACCGAAACATTCACCCGATGCGCGCCCGATGTGATGCACTGGCCGTGGCGATCTGCGATGTTCAAAACCCTTTATCGCAACGACGGTACTTACAAAAAACCCGGCGTGCACCGGCCCCGAAGCCCCGACACATCCCGCCTTGACCAGGCACGTTGGTATGATGGCCATGGCCGACCCCTGCCCGCTCTGTTCAAGACCAAGCGCATCTTTTCCAACTTTGGCCGTGACAATTATGGGCTGGTGCAGCTGAACCACTATCCGCTGGGTGCGATGGAATCTTATGTGCTCAAGGCCGACCGGGGCCGTGCGGTGCATTCAGACCACCTTTTGGGTCTGGACTACTGGGTCGAGCGAAATTTCAACACAGAAGAAGACACGTCCATCCAATCGACCGCGCCTGCGCGAGATGCCATTCTCGCCGAACTGAAATCGGATAGGGTGCTTGGCCCCCTGCACACCGAAGCGGTGGCATGGCGCAAGGCCCGCTTTGACGCACTTTTGCAGCAGGAGCCATTTCGCGCTCTCTTTGGCCGCCTGTTGATGGCACCACCCACGCAACCACTGGATCAAAAGACCGCGCGTTTTCTGATGCACCACGCCAACCTCGCCCGAAAAATGGACGCCTGACCGCATCAATTCCACACGCATTTTCCCCAATTTCGCCGTATTGCGGCGCTATGGATCGGGCAATTGGCACAAAAAATAACGCCATTTCGAAAATTGAGGACGCGGCAATGACGGATCAGACGCCCACATTAAGCACATCGCTTGTGGACCTGCCAAAGCGGGAATGGCTGCAGGCTGTGGCGCAAATTACCGAAGAAGACGGGTATTTCCAGCAGCTTGGCAAAAACCATTTCGCGACCTTCATCGAAGAGGGCACCACGTTGCTGGTTACCTTTGAAACACTGCAAGGCATGCACGCGCTTTCTGAGCTGGCGCAACCTTTCGGCTGGGAGATGTTGCGTGATCATGGCTGGTCGCATTTGTGCGTGGCCAGCGACGGCGACACATGGTTTCGCGACAAAGCGGTTTACGGCTATTTTGACCGGTTAATTGATGACGGGTTCTTTGACGAATTCGACACCGTTATTTTTTATGGCGCAGGCCCCTGCGGCTATGCTGCTGCGGCCTATTCGATCGCGGCCCCCACTGCAAAGGTGGTGGTGATCCAACCTCAGGCCACGCTTGATCCGCGCATCACCGAATGGGATCACCGGTTTGCGGATATGCGCATCCATGATTTCACCTCGCGCTATGGTTTTGCCCCGGACATGCTCGACGCCGCCGAACAGGCCTTTGTCCTTTACGATCCGCGTGAAAATCTGGACGCCATGCACGCCGCGCTGTTTACCCGGCCCAATGTCACAAAACTGCGGATGCGGTTTATGGGCGATGCCCTCCAAACCGATCTGATGGAAATGTCACAACTTGTGCCGTTGCTTTTGGCCGCCGCTGACGGGTCGCTTAACGAGACAACTTTTGCCGCCCTTTACCGTGCTCGCCGGGACTACCGGCACTACCTGCGCAATCTGCTGACTGCCCTTGATGAGGGCGACCGGGACACACTGATCATCGCCCTGTGTAAAAATGTGACAAGCCGAATGCGCGCGCGGATGTTTTCGGCGAAACTCACACAGTTACAAGCGCGTCAGGCTGAACAACAAGACTAGAAGCGCGAGCGGGCCTGTGATAGCCCGACGCGCATGACACAGACCCTGACATTGCGCCGTCCTGATGACTGGCACCTGCACCTGCGCGATGGCGACATGTTGCGCGCCGTGTTGCCGCACACCGCCGCTCATTTCGCCCGTGCAATCATCATGCCCAACCTGGTGCCGCCTGTGGTGACGGGTGCTGATGCACGCGCCTACCGGGACCGGATCATGGCCGCGCTGCCGAAAGGTGCGGATTTCACACCATTGATGACGCTGTACCTGACCGAAAATACCGATCCAGCCGATGTGGCGGCGGCCCATGCGGAGGGCGTGATCCATGCGGTCAAACTTTATCCCGCCGGTGCCACAACCAATTCAGCAAGCGGTGTGTCCAATTTTGACAAAGTGGCACCTGTGCTTGAAAAAATGGCTGAAATTGGCCTGCCGCTTTGTACGCATGGCGAAGTCACGGATGCGGCCGTCGATATCTTTGACCGCGAGGCGGTGTTCATCGACCGGGTGCTCGACCCCATTCGCCGCGCGCATCCTAAGCTCAAAGTGATCATGGAGCACATTACCACATCGGACGCTGCTGATTATGTGCGCAGCGCCGACAAAAATCTCGCGGCCACCATCACAACCCACCACCTAGTGATCAACCGCAACCACATCCTCGCGGGCGGCATCAAACCGCATTACTATTGCCTTCCGGTCGCAAAACGCGAGGTCCACCGCCTGGCCCTGCGCACCGCCGCCACGTCAGGCGATGCGCGGTTTTTTCTGGGCACGGATTCAGCACCGCATACGGATGCCAACAAATTGCTGCCCTGCGGCTGTGCGGGGTGTTTCACCGCCCCCAACACCCTTTCAATTCTCGCAGAAGTCTTTGAACAGGAAGGCGCATTGGATCGGCTTGAGGCGTTCACGTCCCTCAACGGACCTGCGTTTTATGGACTGCCGGTGAATCACACGACCGTCACGCTGATCCGAAAGACCCCCGATTACCCTGACCATATCGACACCCCCGATGGCCCCGTCACTGTGTTTGATCCTGCAATGCCGCTGCACTGGACACCTTAAGTTTCATTGTTCTTCAAATACACAAATACCCCGCCCGCAAAGGACGCTCCAGATGATTCCCACCAGCTACCCCTCGCCACAAGAAATGGCCCGCCTCACCGCCCGGATGCTGCTTGAGATCAAGGCGGTGCATTTCAACGCTGATGAGCCGTTCACACTGGCCTCCGGTCTGCCCAGCCCCACCTATATCGACTGTCGCAAGCTGATCAGCCATCCACGCATTCGCGCCACGCTGATGGATTTCATGACCGTCACAGTGATGCGGAACGCGGGGTTTGAGGCCTTTGATAACATTGCAGGGGGTGAGACCGCCGGCATTCCTTTTGCCGCCATGGTCGCCGAACGCATGGGCCTGCCGATGACCTATGTGCGCAAGAAACCCAAAGGCTATGGCCGCAACGCCCGCATTGAGGGCGACATGTCCCCCGGTCAGCGCGTGCTGCTGGTCGAGGATTTGACCACCGATGGCGGATCAAAGCTGAGCTTTGTGGATGCGATTCGCGAAACCGGGGCCACCTGCGGGCACACGGCAGTGATTTTCTATTACGATATCTTTCCCCAGACGGAAAAGACGTTGGGTGATCATGGGGTTGCGTTGCATCACCTGTGCACATGGTGGGACGTTCTGGCCGAAGCCAAGACCCAGGGGGCCTTTGACGCGGCCACGCTCGCAGAAGTGGAAACCTTCCTGAACGCCCCAAAAAAATGGCAGGATGCCCGTAAAGGCTAGGGCACCCCTCTACTCCATGTTGACCTGATGCCCCGCCATGATGCAAGATATGGTGCGCGCGGGGTTTCCCACAGGTTCTCCACAGAAAACATACAATTTGCGCCGCATCCACCCGCTGGCTATGACACAGCAGGGCAAAAAGGGGCAGCACCATGAATGAAATTACATCGCTGAACGCGAACCAGATCGCCGTGCAGGCACCTGAGACAATGCCGCATTCCATTGAAGCCGAACAGCAGCTTCTGGGCGCGATCCTGACCAACAATGACATCTATGATCGGGTGGCGTCGATCATTGGTGCCAAGCATTTTTACGATCCCGTTCACGCACGCATCTATGACATTGCGGCGACGCGTATCGCAAAGAATAACCTTGCCTCGCCGGTGACGCTCAAGGCATTCATGGAGGACGATGAGGGGCTCAAAGAGCTTGGCGGCCCGGCCTATCTGGCCCGCCTCGCAGGGGCCGCGATCAGTGCCTTTGCCGTGCGCGATTATGCCCAGATGATCTATGATCTGGCGGTGCGCCGAGACCTGATCCAACTGGGGCGCGACATCTCGGCCAAGGCAGCTCAGGTCGACGTGGCGTCAGAGCCGCGCGAACAGATCGTCGAGGCCGAACAGGAGCTTTACAAGCTGGCAGAGCAAGGCCAGTCAGAAAGCGGTTTTCAAAGCTTTCTCAAGGCTGTAACCGACGCTGTTAATGTCGCCAATGCGGCCTATCAGCGTGATGGTGGGCTTTCAGGTGTGTCTACCGGGCTAATCGACATGGACAAGATGTTGGGCGGGTTGCACCGGTCTGACCTTTTGATCCTCGCCGGACGTCCTTCAATGGGCAAGACGTCGCTGGCCACCAACATCGCCTTCAACGTGGCCAAGGCCTACAAACGTGGGATGAAGCCAGACGGGACCGAAGGCGCGATTGATGGCGGCGTTGTCGGGTTTTACAGCCTCGAAATGAGCGCCGAACAATTGGCCGCGCGTATCCTGTCAGAAGCCGCCGAAATACCCAGCCAGCAAATCCGCTCTGGTGACATGACGGAATCCGAATTCCGCCGCTTCGTCGATGCCGCCAAAGCCTTGGAAGCCTGCCCGCTTTTCATCGATGACACGCCCGCCCTGCCGATCAGCCAACTGGCCGCCCGCGCCCGACGTCTGAAACGCACCCATGGGCTGGACGTATTGATTGTGGACTACCTGCAACTGGTCCGCGGCACCGGCAAAAACGAAAACCGGGTGAACGAAATTTCCGAGATCACCATGGGCCTCAAGGCCATCGCCAAGGAATTGGACATTCCGGTCATTGCCCTGTCACAGCTCAGCCGTCAGGTCGAAAACCGCGAGGATAAACGCCCGCAACTGAGCGACCTGCGCGAATCCGGCTCAATTGAACAGGATGCGGATGTGGTGATGTTCGTGTTCCGCGAGGAATATTACAAAGAACGCGAAAAACCCGGCGATCATGATCTTGAGGCGATGGCGCGCTGGCAAGAAGAGATGGAGCGCCTGCATGGCCGCGCCGAGGTGGTGATCGGCAAGCAGCGTCACGGCCCCATCGGCAGCGTTGATCTGAGTTTTGAAGGGCGCTTTACCCGCTTTGGAAACCTTGTCAAACCATGGCAACAAGGTGCTGGTGATCAGGAGTTCTGATCCAAGGACAAACATGTCAATCCGTTCGACAAAACCGGGTTGAGTTCGCTAGCTGACAGCAGCGCGCTCAATCTCCGCCACTGACAGGCTGTATTTCGAGGCAAATTTCACCCGCGCGGCCACCAGTCGCTGATCATCTGGTACCATGCCCAAGGTGCGGATGAACTCGATCCGCTGTTGCGACTTTAGCGCCTCGCGGTCGATGTCCGTCCCCATCGCGCGGTCAATGATCTGACCACCGGGGCTGACGTGAAACCATTTGCTGAAATCACGAAAATGATGCTGGTTGTGCAGGGTCGTAACATGCCGTTCCACCCGCGTTTTCGGCAGGCTCAGATGCGCGGTCATATGGAACCATTCGTACCCCATGAAAGTCAGCACACCACCGCAGGGCACAATTGCCAGCGCGACCCAGAAAGCCGCATCAACCCCAATCATCGCCATCAGACCCCAGACAAGGCCAAAGTTAAACAAGAGCATCGGCAATGCCACCCAGATCGGCACAAAGAATAGCCCAGGGTTGGTGGGGAAATCGTGATGCCCGTAATGCGCCCGGTAGAGCAGATCAAACGCCCATTGCCTGCGGGGCGGTGCCAGATGAAAGACGAAACGGTGCAGGTTGTATTCATTCATCATCTGCGCGACGACACCCAGCGGCACCAGCAGCCAGACCCAAGCCGGGGCCGCCAGTGCCATCGCGCCAAACGCAATCATACAGGTCGCACCCATAAGTGCGACACCTGCATGCGAAAACATGATCCTGAACCGGCTCATGACCAGAATTCTATGCCGCCCCACGTCATTTGTCGCCATTGACGTTAGGTTGCGCCCTCGCTTTAACACCCCCTGCACTGCGCGCCCTGCTCAGCCCCGCCAAAGGATCACCCAAAATGTCGCGCGCCACCACGTTTATGCTGTTCTTTCTGGCGGTCTTTTTCCAATCAGGAGCTTATGGGCTGACCTTCATGTTACCGCGCCTCTTTGACGCATTCGGGGCCAGCGAAATAACGGTTGGGGCGATGTTGTTTGTCACCGCCATCACCACGTTGATCACGGTCTATTTTTCTGGCCATCTGTCGGATGCTTTGGGGCGGCTGTGTGCACTTGGCATGGCGTGTCTCTCGATTGCCGCGTCTTTGTTCATGTTTGGCTGGACCTCCTCAGTCGGGCCTGCCCTTGTTCTGGCCAGTGCCCTGCTGGGTTTTGGCTGGGGGCTGACCTATTCACTGGGACCCATCGTGTTGACACGTCTGGTGCGCGCCGATGAACGGGTGCGTTATTTCACGTTGCTGTCGGTCTTTGTCATGGCCGGTTTCGGGTTGTCGCCCGTGCTGGCGTCCGCGCTTGAGGCGCGGGGTTTGACGATATCGGATGCCTTTTATGCCACTGCCACCCTGTGCACGCTGAGTGCGGCATTGTTTTTCTTGCTCGGAGCACCGGTGCAGAGACATGCGCTTGTGCCCGGCCCAGAGGCGTCCTCGCGCATCACTTTGGCGGTGCTGGGGCGCATCTTTGCCTCCAGGGCGCGCACCCCCGTCATCATGGTATTTCTGGGGGCCAGTGTCTTTGCCGGGTTGAACAATTTTCAAACAGTCTATGCCGATGCACGCGGGTTGAACTACGCCAACTTTTTTCTGGCCTATACGGTGACGGTCGTTGTCTTCCGTCTGATCCTTGCGAAATTCAAAGGTGGGGCCACGCCCTATCGCACCATTGCAATGCTGCAATACATCATGTGCGCCAGTATCATTTTGTTCATGTTCAGTGGCAGTTCGGTGATCTTGTATCTGACCGTGGCGGTGCTTTTTGGGCTGGGATACGGCGTGTCTTACCCGATCCTTGTGGCAATGACCGCCAACGACGCTGACAACGACATCGGCCCCCAGACATTGCAGCTTTTTGCGCTGACCTACTTTGTCGGCATCTTTGGCTTTCCGCTGATAGCCGGGTGGATGCTGACCGAATGGGGCGCGGCGTCGGTGCTGGTGCTTATTGCGCTGCTGGCCGGAATTGAGGCAAGCATGGCGCTGCGCCGGGCGATGCGGGCATCTTGACCTTGCCGCACATCCTGTCAAAACGCACCTATGACTTCTGCAACGCTTACGATTGACCTGTCCGCCCTCGCCGCCAACTGGCGCGCGCTGGATTGCGCAACGGAAGTTGAGACCGCCGCCGTGGTCAAAGCAGATGCCTACGGTCTTGGCATCGCCAAAGCCGGGCCCGCACTGGCGGCCGCAGGCGCGCGCCAGTTCTTTGTTGCCATGGCAAGCGAAGGCGTGGCCCTGCGCCGCGTCCTTGGCCCCGGCCCTGCGATCAGCGTCTTTTCGGGGCACATGGCCGGTGACGCCGATCTGATCCGCGCGGCTGACCTGACGCCGATGATCAATTCGGTCGATCAGTTGCTGATGCACGTCGAGGCCCTGCCGGGGCATCCGTTTGGCTTGCAATTGGACAGCGGCATGAACCGCTTGGGCATGGAACCTGCAGAATGGTCCGCCCTGCGCGACATCGCTCTGGCGCAGCGTCCGACACTTGTGATGTCCCATCTGGCCTGCGCCGATACGCCAGAGCATCCGATGAATGCGCAGCAATTACAGGTATTTGAAGAGATGACCGCCGGTATCGACGCACCCCGTTCCCTAGCGGCGACGGGCGGGATATTTCTGGGACAGGACTATCACTTTGATCTGACACGCCCCGGTGTCGGCCTCTATGGTGGGTTGCCTTTTGTGGATGCAACGCCGGTGATTGCTCTCGACATCCCTGTCATTCAAGTACGCGATCTGCTTGCCGGTGAAACCGTCGGATATGCAAACGCCTATACGGCGGCCAAGGACAAGCGGGTTGCGACAATCGCTGCGGGCTATGCTGACGGTTTGATCCGGGCAATGGGCGCAAACGCGACGCTGACGCATGAGGGTGCTAAGGTGCCGGTGATCGGCCGGGTGTCGATGGATTTGATCACGGTCGACATCAGCGCTTTGGCCACCACACCCGACAATTTGCAGCTGATCGGATTGCACCAATCCGTCGACAGTGTGGCCGCGTTTGCGGGCACAATCGGCTATGAAATCCTGACGTCGCTCGGTGCGCGGTATGACCGGGTTTATCTGACATCATGAACAGCAGACTGATTAAATATCTGAACCTTTCGCTCCTGATCTTGTACCCCATCGCCTGGGCCGCCCCCCTGATGCGGGCGGGGCTGTTGCCGCTTTTTTCACTTGATGAAATTTCGGTGCTGACGGGGCTGCAATCGCTCTGGGCCTCGGACATCTTTCTGGCGTTGGTGGTCACGGCGTTTGCGCTTTTCGCGCCTTACCTCAAAACCATCGGTCTGGCATTGGTGCATTTTAGGCTGCTCAGTCAACGTTTGCTGCCTGCGCTAAACCTTTTGGGCAAGCTGGCGATGGCCGACATTTTTCTGATCGCGCTTTACATCACGTTGACCAAAGGCATCGGCATTGGCCGGATTGAGGTGGCCTGGGGCCTCTATATGTTCACCGCCTGTATCGTTGCGTCGCTTTTCATCAGTTGGTGGACTGAACGATCAAAGGTTTCGATTGCCAATCAGCCCGACTATCGAAACAACACAAAAACGGAATGATCTGAAATCAGGGCGCGCTTCTTTGGTTTTCCTTTGACGCCACCCGGTGCCTGCGCCAAAAGGCATAATGGCAAAATCCACCACCACATTTTCATGCACGTCCTGCGGCGCAAGCTTCAATAAATGGTCAGGCCGTTGCGATGGCTGCGGCGATTGGAACACCATTCAGCAAGACAAAGGCATCTCGTCAGGCCCGCCCAGCAAGTCACTAGGGGCCAAACGTGGTGCCGCCATGCAACTTAGCGATTTGTCCACAGAAGAGGCCCCGCCGCCGCGCAGCCAATCGGGCATCACTGAGCTCGACCGCGTGTTGGGCGGAGGTCTGGTGCCGGCATCGGCAATTCTGGTTGGGGGTGATCCGGGTATTGGCAAATCGACACTGTTGCTGCAAGCGGCAGCGCATTTTGCCAAGAACGGTTTGAAAACCATCTATGTCAGCGGCGAGGAAGCCAGCGCTCAGGTCCGCATGCGCGCCCAGCGACTGGGGTTGACTGATGCGCCGGTCAAATTGGCCGCTGAAACCAACCTGCGCGACATTCTGACCACGCTTGAGGCCGAGAAACCACATCTTGCCATCATCGATTCCATTCAGACGATGTGGGCCGATAACGTCGAATCCGCCCCCGGTTCTGTCAGCCAGGTGCGCGCGGCGGCCCATGAGTTGACCACATTTGCCAAACGCAAAGGGACTTCAGTGATTCTGGTGGGCCATGTCACCAAGGACGGCCAGATCGCGGGCCCCCGCGTGGTCGAACATATGGTGGACACTGTCCTTTATTTCGAAGGCGAGCGCGGCCATCAGTTTCGGATCCTGCGCAGCGTCAAAAACCGATTTGGCCCCGCAGATGAGATCGGTGTGTTCGAGATGACCGGAGCCGGACTGGCCGAAGTCACCAACCCTTCGGCTTTGTTCCTAAGCGAGCGGGGCAAACCCACCGCCGGATCCGTGGTCTTTGCGGGTATTGAAGGCACCCGTCCCGTGCTTTGCGAATTACAGGCGCTTGTTGCGCCCTCGCCGCATTCGCAAGCCCGCCGCACAGTTGTCGGGTGGGATTCAGGCCGCCTTGCGATGATTTTGGCCGTGCTTGAGGCACGCTGTGGCATCCCGTTTGCCGGGCTTGATGTCTATCTCAATGTTGCGGGCGGTATGAAAATCTCTGAACCGGCTGCTGATCTGGCTGTTGCCGCAGCGTTACTATCGGCACGAGAAGATGTGGCTTTACCCGCAGAAACTGTTGTTTTTGGGGAAATAAGCCTGTCAGGTGCTTTGCGTCCGGCGTCGCAGACCGAAAATAGGTTGAAAGAGGCGCAAAAACTTGGTTTTACCAGCGCCATTGCACCCCTCGGTGGAAAATCTGTAGGTGTAAACGGCATAACGCTCAATCAAATGAGCGATCTGACCGGGTTTGTAGGCGAAATATTCGGGGCGGGCTGACCGCCTCCATTAAAAGGGCAGGAAGCGCATGGAAGGTTTTACCATTATTGATGGTGTGGTGGCATTGGTCATCGTGCTGTCCGCGCTGTTGGCCTATGGCCGTGGTCTGGTGCGCGAACTGATGGCGATTGTCGGCTGGATCGCTGCTGCCGTTCTGGCGTTTCTTTTTGCCCCACAGGTTGAACCGCTGGTGCGTGAAATCCCGGTGGTGGGAGAATTTTTGGCGGACAGCTGTGAACTGTCGATCATCGGTGCCTTTGCCATCGTCTTTGCCATTGCGCTAATCGTGGTGTCCTTGTTCACGCCGCTCTTTTCATCGCTTGTTCAAAGGTCGATCTTTGGCGGGGCCGATCAGGGGCTTGGCTTTATCTTCGGGGTGGTGCGCGGTGTCTTGCTGGTTGCGATAGCATTCTTTGTCTATGACACCGTGATCACGGGTCAAAAGTTCACCATCGTCGACGAAAGCCGCTCCGCTGCGGTTTTTGGTCGCTTTACCGGGCAGATCGAGGAAAAGAACCCAGAAGAAGCTTTGGGCTGGATCACCACCCGCTATGAAGCTTTGGTGGGCAATTGCGGTCAGTAACCATGCGGGCACATAAGACCAACGGGCGGTCCGTTGCTTTTGCGCGACCTGCATAAAAACCGCATACAACGACGATCGTATCCCTGCGCAGGCTGAGTTGAGTAAACTCGATAACAGTAACAGCCCGATCATTGCGCTTGCGGTGGTGCCACACGGTGCAACTCTTGTGCCTGAGGGCTGTGTTGCGGGGTGACACCCGCTTTCATTGCCCCTAAACAGGCACTATCCAGTTTGTCGGATTCGGAGCTGCCACCCCGTGACCCAAAACACGCCCAAAGCCTCTGCCAAGATCATGCCACCCGCCCATCCATTCGATACGTCCTATCTGCGCGATGGGGACAACGAGGATAAGCTGAAAGAAGAATGCGGCATTTTCGGCGTGGTTAATCTGGCCGATGCCTCTAATTTTGTGGCACTTGGCCTGCACGCCCTGCAACACCGCGGTCAGGAAGCAGGCGGCATCGTCAGCCACGATCCCGCGATGGGCTTCCAATCCGCGCGCCGCTTTGGCTACGTCCGCGATAATTTTACCTCGCAAAAGGTGATGGAGACATTGCCGGGCGAATTGGCCATCGGGCATGTCCGCTATTCCACATCCGGGTCCAAGGGGCCCACAGCGATCCGTGACGTGCAGCCCTTCTTTGGTGAGTTTGCCATGGGCGGTGCCGCCATTGCCCACAACGGAAACATCACGAACGCCAATGCCCTGCGCCGCGAACTCATTGAACGGGGCAGCATTTTTCAATCATCCTCGGACAGCGAATGTATCATCCACCTAATGGCCCGGTCCCTGCAACGCAACATTCCTGAACGGATGGAAGACGCGCTGCGCCGGGTCGAAGGGGCGTTTTCCGTGGTCGCCATGACCCGCACCAAACTGATCGGCGTGCGCGATCCACTGGGCGTGCGCCCACTGGTTCTGGGCAAGGTCGGCGATGGCTGGGCGCTTAGCTCCGAAACCTGCGCGCTGGACATCATCGGTGCCGAATTCGTCCGCGAGATTGAGCCGGGCGAAATGGTTGTGATCACCAGCAAGGGCGTCGAATCGCATTTCCCGTTCCGCCGCGTCGCCCCCCGTTTCTGCATCTTTGAACATGTTTATTTCAGCCGCCCCGACAGCATCCTTGGCGGGCGCAGCGTTTATGAAACCCGCGAGGCGATCGGCCGCGAATTGGCCAAGGAAAGCCCGGTTGATGCTGATCTGGTCTGTCCTGTCCCTGATTCAGGCACCCCCGCAGCGATCGGCTACAGCCTCGAATCCGGTATTCCCTATGCGATGGGCATCATCCGCAACCAATACATGGGCCGCACCTTCATCGAGCCGACAGAGCAGATCCGCAACATGGGCGTGCGCCTGAAACTCAACGTCAACCGCGCACTGATCAAGGGAAAGCGGGTCATTCTGGTGGACGACAGTGTGGTGCGCGGCACAACCAGCCGCAAGATCAAGGAAATGATCCTTGATGCCGGGGCTGCCGAGGTGCATTTCCGCATTGCCAGCCCCCCGACCGCATGGCCCTGCTTTTATGGTGTCGATACACCGCAGCGCGAAAAGCTGCTGGCGGCGACAATGTCAGAGGATGAGATGCGCGATCATTTGCAGGTCGACAGCCTCAAGTTCATCTCACTCGACGGGCTTTACCGCGCTGTCGGCGAGGCGGGTGGCCGCAATGCGAAATGTCCGCAGTATTGCGATGCGTGTTTTTCTGGCGAATATCCGGTGACCCCTGCGGATCAAATTGATCAGGGATTTGAGATGAAACCGGCGGCTGAGTAACATCACTGCCGTTTTCTGTCAGCAGGAACTGGCATAGTCCCGCAATGGAAAACGCACCCTCGCCCCTGCTGATGCGGATTGCACGATGGTCTGAACCTGCACAGCGCACCCTTTGGCAGTGTCGCGCGATGTTTCATGGCGTGGCGGAAAAGGCCGGAGCAGGTCCGTTGGACGAGACCCTGAAATGGGGGCAGCCATCGTGGCGCCCGATGAAGCCTCGCACCGGGTCAACGTTGCGGATCGACTGGACCCCGAAGTTTCCCAACCGGCTGTCGCTCTATGTGGATTGCAAAACCGATCTGGCAGCCCGGATGCAAACGCTTTACCCCGATCTGCCCGAAAATGATGGTCAGCGTCACCTGGCAGTTGCCCTTGATGTACCCCTGCCTGAGCATGCGATCGCGCATCTGGCTGAGATGACATTTACGTATCACCGCGCCAAAGGCCGCATGGCCCCTTGAATCCATGATCCCGGCCCTACCGGCGGGCTTTGGCCGATGAAATGTCCCCCCTCTTTCGCACGACGCAACGCGTTGTTAGCTGCACCGCAGCATAATAAACACCTGAGTCGCGCATCCCATCTGCGATTGCGCCGGAAAGTATGAAAATGGCGTCAAAAGAAAAAAACCTGCCAACCCCAGCAAGCGTCGCAAAAATTGCAACTGAAAGTGTTTCGCTGAACCGCGTGACAGTCATTGGCATATTTGGCAGCGAAGCTGGCCTCAGTGCCTTGGTGCGCGAAGGCAATGGCGATATTGCGCGGGTTACTGTCGGCGACAGCTTTAACGGTGGTCTGGTCAAAGCGATCAGCAAAGACAGTTTGATTCTGTCGCGCGGCGGCAAATCAAAAGTAATGAAAATGCCCAAAGCCTAAGGCCCCCCTTGACGCGCAGGCACCTGCGGTGCAAAGCGCAGGGCATGACAAAAACCGCATTGATCACAGGCGCATCGCGCGGCCTTGGTGCCGCTCTGGCCGAGGCGCTGGCCCCCACGCACCACATCATAGCCGTGGCACGCACAACCGGCGCGCTCGAAGACCTGGACGACCGCATCAAAGCCAAAGGCGGCTCAGCAACGCTTGCCCCGATGGACATCACCAACACCGACGCAATGGCGACCTTGTGCCGTGGGATTTTCGACCGTTGGGGCAGTCTTGATCTGTGGCTGCACACGGCCATTCATGCCGCCCCCCTGACCCCAACCGACCATGTTGATGCCAAGGATATGGCCAAATCGATTGCCAGCAACATCACCGCCACGGCGACACTGATCACCTTTGTTGCACCGCTTTTGGGTCATGGCGGTCAGGCCGTCTTTTTCGACGATCCACGCGCTGGTCAGAAATTCTTTGGTAGCTATGGCGCGACCAAGGCCGCCCAGATCGCGCTGGCCCGATCCTGGCAAAGTGAGACCGACAAAATCGGACCCAAAGTACACATCCTCACGCCCGACCCAATGCCCACAGCCACCCGTGCCCGGTTTTTCCCCGGCGAGGACCGCGCAGTACTTTTCGACCCACATGCACAAGCATCTGCGGTTTTGACGCAACTTTAGGCTTCACCCTTTTTCAAATACCGCGGCACCACGCTTGCCGCGCGTGCACCCCTCGCTTATCAAGGGAAAAAGGGACAATTCATGCGCATTCTTATCACCAATGACGACGGCATCAACGCACCGGGTCTGTCCGTCTTGCACGACATCGCGACGGAAATTGCCGGATCCGACGGCGAGGTCTGGACTTGTGCGCCGGCCTTTGAACAATCAGGCGTGGGCCACTGCATCAGCTACACCCATCCGATGATGATCAGCCAACTGGGCGCACGCGTCTTTGCCGCCGAAGGGTCCCCCGCCGATTGCGTGCTGGCCGCGATCCATGACGCAATGACCGCCGCACCGCCCGATCTGGTCCTCTCGGGCGTCAACCGGGGCAATAATTCGGCTGAGAACACGCTTTATTCCGGTACCATTGGTGCAGCGATGGAAGCGGCCCTTCAAGGGCTGCCCGCCATTGCGCTGTCGCAATATTTTGGGCCGGGCAACCGCGACCTCGACAACCCCTTTGAGGCCGCAGCCAGCTACGGCGTGGATGTGGTGCGTCGCATATTGGCGCACTCACCCAGTGATGAAACCGGCTACCGCCTGTTTTACAACGTGAACTTCCCGCCCGTGGCCGCCGCAGATGTCGAAGGCATCCGCGTGGCCCCTCAGGGCATGCGCCCCGGCACAGGGTTCTCTACAGAACCGCATCTCTCACCCTCGGGTCGCCGGTTCCTCTGGATCAGGGGCGGCGATCAAACCGTGCGCACCGCTGATGCCTCTGACGCGGCGGTGAACTTGGACGGCTATGTCTCGGTCACGCCAATGCGCGCGGATCTGACTGATCACACGGTGCTGGACGCACATGCAGGCATCAACACATGAATGAAACCGCCGACAGCGAGGCGGAACGCAAGATGCAGTTCCTTTATGCGCTGCGCTCAAAGGGTGTGACGGACGCGCGGGTCTTGTCCGCAATGGAATCCGTGGACCGAGGCCCGTTCATCCGTGGCCTCTTTGCAGAACGGGCATACGAAGACATGCCGCTGCCGATTGCATGTGGCCAGACAATCAGCCAGCCTTCGGTTGTTGGGTTGATGACCCAGGCCCTACAGATCAGCCCCCGCGACAAGGTGTTGGAAATCGGGACCGGTTCCGGGTACCAGGCCGCGATCCTGAGCAAACTGGCGCGGCGGGTCTATACCATCGACCGTCACCGCCGGTTGGTCCGTGAGGCGCGGGAGATCTTTGAGAAACTTGATTTGAACAACATCACCGCGATCACCGCCGATGGATCATTTGGACTGGCCGAACAGGCCCCTTTTGACCGCATCATCGTGACCGCAGCGGCAGAAGACCCACCCGGACCTTTGCTGGCGCAACTCAAGGAAGGCGGCATCATGGTTGTCCCCGTGGGGCAGTCAGATGCCGTACAACACCTGATCCGAGTGCGAAAAACCGCCGATGGTCTGGAATATGACGAATTGCGTGCTGTGCGCTTTGTTCCCTTGCTAGAAGGGTTGGGCAAAGACACATAAATAGGTTAAGGTATGCAAAACTTCCGGATCACACGGGGGGTCGATGTTAATGAGGACAAGCAGATGCGCCACTCCATTTCGCGCCGCCAGACGCGGCTGACCCTGCTGGCTGGGGCCAGCGTAATTATATTGGCAGGTTGCGAAGGTCAGCCACTTGATTTTGATCTGCGCGGCGTTGGGGGCGGGTTCAGCACCGCCGAAGCTGCCACCGGACCGCTGGCAGCACGTCCCAGGCCGGACAATCGCGGTGTCATTTCGTATCCGAATTATCAGGTTGCCGTTGCGCGGCGCGGCGACACCCTTGCCGATGTTGCCGCCCGCATCGGGGCCGATACAACTGCTTTGGCCCGTTACAACGGAATCGAACCTAACGTGCCGCTGCGCCAGGACGAGATCATTGCCCTGCCCAACCGTGTCGCAGAACCATCACCCGCAACCGGGGCCTTGGGAACCGGACCAATCCAGCCTGTTGATATTTCGGCGATTGCAGGCGGGGCCATTGCCCGCGCTCCCGCAACAGCCGGTGTCCAGACCGCCACATTACCACCGGCAAGCCAACCGGCGACGCAGATCGGCAAAGAACCCGTCCGGCATCGTGTTGAACGGGGCGAAACCGCCTATACCGTTGCGCGGCTTTATGGCGTTCCGGTCAAGGCATTGGCCGAGTGGAACGGCCTTGGCCCTGATTTCGCGATCCGCGCGGGACAGTTTCTGCTGATCCCGGTACCGCAGCAAAATCCGCCAAGCCGTCCTGCTGCGGCCCCGGTCACGACCACGCTTCCCGGTGTGGGTAGCCCCACGCCCACCCCGCCTTCGGCGGCCAAGCCCTTGCCGCAAGATTCAACTGCCAAGCCGCTGCCGGCCGCAACAGCACCAACCAAACCCGTTGCTGACGTGGGCCAGACCACCAAGCCTGCGAAAGCAACAAAGATGCAGACCCCGGTTCTGGGCAGCATCATTCGCGGCTATTCCAAGGGCAAGAACGAAGGCATCAACATCAAGGCCGCCGCTGGTGCCCCAGTCAAAGCCGCTGACAGCGGGACTGTGGCTGCGATCACCAAAAGCGCGGAGGGCGTGCCAATTGTCGTCGTGCGCCACACTGGCAACCTGTTGACGGTCTATGCCAATGTCACCAGCGTCAGCGTCAAGAAAGGCGATACTGTTTCGCGTGGTCAACAGATCGCCAAGCTGCGCAACGGAGATGACGCCTACGTGCATTTCGAGGTCCGCAAAGGCTTCGACAGCGTCGATCCGGCACCCTTTATCAACTGATCCAGCAGGCGTCAGGGCCGACCATAACCTTGTGGATTAGAAACGTAACCGTTTTTGTCAAAAAGCGATCTGGTTTCCACACGACAGCGTGGGATTTGGAGAACTGTCTAGCGTGTGCGGGGGAGTTGCTCCGCTCAGAGATGCACGCCCTTGCGCCCGGCAAGATCGACAAAATACTGCCACGCCACCCGTCCCGATCGCGCCCCGCGTGTGGCCTGCCATTCGATGGCTTCAGCCCGAAGCACATCATCGGCAATCTCAACGCCGTGCGCATCACAATAACCCCGGATCATCGCCAGATACTGATCCTGATCACAGGCATGAAAGCCCAGCCACAGACCAAAACGGTCAGAAAGCGACACCTTTTCTTCCACAGCTTCAGCGGGATTGATCGCCGAGCCGCGTTCGTTTTCAATCATGTCCCGTGGCATCAGGTGGCGTCGGTTTGAGGTGGCGTAAAGCACGACGTTCTCTGGCCGCCCTTCAATCCCACCATCCAACACGGCCTTGAGAGACTTGTAATGGGCATCATCATGACCAAAGCTCAGGTCGTCGCAGAACAGGATAAAGCGCTGCTCAGCGCCGCGCAAAAGATTGAGCAACCGGCCAACTGACGGTAGGTCCTCACGCTGTAACTCGACAATCCGCAACGCTTCATGTGCTGCATGAACATCCGCATGTACTGCTTTGACAAGGCTGGATTTACCCATGCCACGCGCGCCCCAGAGCAGGGCGTTGTTCGCTGGCAGCCCGGCGGCAAACTGACGGGTATTTGCCAGCAATGTATCCCGCGCCCGGTCGATGCCGATCAGCAGGCTCAGATGGACACGTGACACATCCGGCACAGGCTCCAACCGGTCCGGATCCGTGTGCCAGACAAAGGCGGATGCGGCGTCAAAGTCCGGAGCATTCAATGGCGCTGGTGCCATCCGCTCCAACGCCCGCGCGATACGGTCCATCGGATCGTCAATCACTTGGCGTCCTCGTCATCAAATTCCGAAATCAGATCGTCCTCGTCGTCATAATAGCCTTCGGCACGCAGCTTGGCTTCGCGCTTGGCCTCGACCCGACGGACCAGGAAAATCGAAACCTCATATAGACCATAAACCACAACAAAAAGGATAACTTGCGTGATGACATCGGGCGGCGTGACCAGCGCAGCAAGGAGCAAGATACCCACCACTGCGTATTTGCGCACATTGCTCAGACCTTCGGCGCTGACCAATCCGGCCTTGCCCATCAACGTCAACAGAACAGGCAGTTGGAAACACAAACCGAAAGCTACGATAAATTTGATTGTCAGGCTCAGGTACTCTTGCGCAGACCCCTGAAACGCGATCGCGGCAATGCCGCCGCCCTCCGCGTCACCCTCGCCAATAAGTGTTCCAGCCTGTTGAAATCCAAGAAAGAAATCAAATGCCAAGGGGGTGACAACATAGAATGCAAACGCCGCACCAATGAAAAACATGAGCGGGCTTGAGATCAGGAAAGGCAGGAATGCGCCCTTCTCGTTCTTGTACAGCCCTGGCGCCACGAACCGCCACATCTGATAGCTGATATAGGGAAACCCAAGCACCAAACCGCCCAGAAGCGAGATGGATATCGCAACAAAAAAGCCCTCTTGCAGCTTGATCAGGATCAGCCCGCAATCCTCTTGCCCGCGTTCCGCCATTGCCGAACACAAGGGATGGGTCAGGAAGTTGAAGATCGGGTTCCAGACGGTGAAACAGATGATCATCCCGATGATAAACGCGATCACCGAATGGATCAGCCGCGTGCGCAGCTCGGCCAAATGCTCGATCAGTGGTGCCGCACTGTCGTCAATATCGTTGCTGGCGCTCATGTGCTACTCTTTTTGGCCGCTGGCTTTTTAACGGGGGCTTTCTTTGCGGCTGGTTTCTTCGCAGGCGGTGCTTTCGGCGCGGCCTTTTTCGCTGCCGGCTTGTTCGAAGCAGGTTTTTTCACAAGCGCTGGTTTCAATTCGGCCTCGGCTGCATCCGCTTTTGCAACAGCTTCTGTGGCTTCGCGCTGCTTGCGCTCTGCGGCGGCGCGCGCCGTTGATGCCTGAATTTTCTTCACATCTTCAGCCCTTTGCGCGGCCAACTTTCCAGTTTCACTGTCTGGGTCCAGATCGGTAAGCGAACTTGCCGCCGATTTAACCCCGTCCATCGCCGATCCAAGCGGGTTTGTGGCGGCTTTGAGTGATTTATTGAGGCTTGATGACATCTCGCGCATGCCGCTTTCGTCCGCGGCGTCATTCATGGCCGAACTGAATTCGCGTGCCATACCTTTGGCTTTACCAACAAACTGCCCCACCCTGCGAAACAGGATTGGCAAGTCTTTGGGCCCCACCACAATCAATGCAACGACGCCAATGACCAGTAATTCGGTCCAGCCCAGATCAAACATGGTTGATTACACCTGATCCTTGTCGGCTTTCACCTTGGTCTTGGGATGGGAACCCGCATCCGTGTGGCCCGGCAAATCAGTGCCATCGACGTCAGATGCGTCGGTGATCTCTTTCTCACCCTCGCTGATGCCCTTTTTGAAGCTGGTGATGCCTTTGCCAACCTCACCCATCAGCGACGAGATTTTGCCGCGTCCAAACAGCACCAGAACCACGACCGCGATCAAAAGCAGGCCCGGCAGGCCAATATTATTCAACATGATATTACTCCCAAAGTGACAGCCACCCCTCAAAGGGCGGCACGATTTTCTTTCTTTTATGGAAAAGAGCTGCGCTACAAAAGCGGCAATGCGCCGATTGCACAGGGCGGACGCACCAGATCAGTGATTTTTTCGGACTTGCTGCACTCAACTGACAGGTTTATGTCAGTTGCATGCCGGTAAGACCCCCTCAGACATCAAAAAGGAGCTTACCCATGTCAAATTCACCCGTCGCCGAAATCGTGACCTTTCGCCTGGTTGCTGGAACCAACCCTGATACCTTTGCCAAGGCCGCCCAAGATATGATGCCATTTTTGCACGGCACCGGGTCCATGACCGGGCGCGTCCTGTCGTGCGACCCCGACGGCACATGGACGGATCACATCACGTGGACATCGCTTGAGGCCGCCAAATCCGCAGCCAGCCAGATGTTTGAACGCCCCGAGGCCGGCCCCTTTATGCAAATGATCGACCCTGAGGCGATGTCCATGCGCCACGCACCGATCCTGATGCAAACACAACTGGAGTAACATGCGCCGCTCCGACCGCCTGTTTGACATCATCCAGATCCTGCGCGACGGCAAACTGCACCGCGCGCAGGACATGGCTGATCAATTGGAAGTGTCGGTGCGCACCATCTACCGCGACATGGACACGCTTGTCGCCTCAGGGGTGCCCGTGGCCGGTGAACGTGGCGTGGGGTATATGATCACCGATGCAATCACCCTGCCCCCGCTGACCCTGACCGCACCAGAATTGGAGGCGTTAAACCTGGGCCTTGCAATCGTGGCCGAAGTTGCCGACCCGGATCTGCGCGCCGCGGGTCTGTCATTGGCAGAAAAGATTGACGCCGTGCTGCCCACAGCAGTGGTAGAGGAAGCAGATGCGTGGAAATTCGCGGTCTACCCCTTTGCCGACACCCTGCGCGGTGCCACCCACATGCCAACCTTGCGCGCCGCGATCAAAGCCCGGCAAAAACTGCGGATCGTCTATACGTCGATCGGGGGCATGGTCACGACCCGCACAATCCGCCCATTGCATATGGAATACTGGGGCCGTGTCTGGACCCTGACCGCGTGGTGCGAACTGCGTGAGGCATTTCGGGTCTTTCGAATCGACCTGATTGAAACGGCCGAAGCCCTGCCAGAACTTTTCACCAATGAACCCGGCAAGATGTTAAGCGATTATGTGCCTTAGAGGGGACCGACTGCCCATTTCACCCTTTGTCAAATACCGCTGCGCGACGGTTTCAACCGCCACCCGGTCTGAGGCGGCAAAAACGCCTCGACGCTGGCCTGCGCAATCACGATGGTATCGCCGCCAGTGGCCACGTTTAATCCGCCAAAGACCGCCGTCACCTCGGCCCGCCCGCGTGGCAGTTTTGCGACCAATGCGGCCACATTCACCTTATCAGGCTCCTGCACCGCTACGGTCACCTGCACCCGCATCTGGTCATGTTCCAGCCCTGTGACGCCAAACAGGGGCAGCGATGAATGCCGGAACGCGTCCTCGATCGCGCGGGACGCGGCCTTGGTGTAATCCATCCCGTGCAGGTCGTTGCCCATGCCCATTTCGATGATGACGCGCTGCTCTGACTTGAGATCACCCATCGGCCCGCTCCATATCAAAGGCCACCGACAAGGCCACATTGGCCATGATTGTCGGATGCCCGTCACCATCCGGGCGGGCCACGTCCAGTCCGCCGGGCTGCACATTCACCGTTACATGGCCGTAGGGAAACACAGCGCGCAGGACGTCGGCATCCACAGCGTCAGGGCGTTGCACCCCGACATCGAGCGTGATGTGCATGTCGGATTTATCAAAGCCGAACAGCTCGGCCAAATTGATCGAATTGTGCCACAGCGCATCCTGGACCGCCCGCTTTGCCGCTTGGGTATAATCCCCACGCCGCAGCGACGACCCCATGCCAAACTCTACCATCAATGTCTGCATCTTTTCCCTCATGTCACTGGAAATACAAAACAACGGTCCCGCCGGATCGTCAGCCACATCACAGCACCCTGTTGTGGCAAGAACACGTTCGGCACAGTGGCCTTTAACATGGAGCCATCGTAATCCATCTTGAATTCAACCAGGCTTTCGTTGCCCATGAACCGTGCCCGCGCCACTGACCCGCGTGCGGCTGTCCCGTCGCTGGGCGTGGGGGCCGGCCCCTTGCCTGCGCGGTCAAAGTCGATGCGCACGTGCTGGGGGCGAAACACGATATCGACCTGCGTCCCGTCCGGCACGCCCGGCGCGAGAAACCGACCAAAAGGCGTATCCGCCAACGCACCTGTGACCTCGGCCCGCAACACGTTCGCATCACTGAAAAACGTCAGTGCGGACCGATCAAGCGGGCGCGTATAGACATTATAAGGCGCGCCTTGCTGAACGATCTTGCCATCGCGCATCAGTGCGATTTCATCGGCCATCCGCATCGCTTCGTCTGGTTCGTGGGTGACCAGCAACACAGCGGTGTCTTCTTCTTTGAGGATGCTCAGTGTCTCGTCACGGATACCGTCGCGCAGCCGATTATCAAGGCCGGAAAACGGCTCGTCCATCAGCATGATGCGGGGCCGCGGGGCCAAGGCACGGGCCAATGCCACCCGTTGTTGTTCGCCGCCCGACAACTGGTGTGGAAACCCGTCAATGAACCGTTTCATGTCGACACGGGCCAACAATTCCTCAATGCGCGCGCGGCGCTCATCCCTAGTCCCGGACTTCAACCCAAAACCCACATTGCCAGCGACGCTCAAATGCGGAAACAGCGCAAAGTCCTGAAACATCAGGCCAATTTCGCGGCGTTCAGGTGGTATGCGAAAGACTGTGTCGCAGATCAGCTTCCCATCAACGTGTATGGTGCCGCTGTCCTGCATCTCGACGCCCGCGATCATCCGCAAGGTCGTGGACTTGCCGCATCCGGACGGCCCCAGCAGGCATGTCACCTGCCCCGGCATGATCTGCAATGACACATCATCGACAACCGCGCGGCCCTGATAACTGCGGCGCAGGTTCTTTATTTCTAGGCGTGGAACTTGCGGCAAACTACGTATCCGATAAAATCACTCGGATACCCAGCTATCAGCCACGGCGCGTACCCACAAGCACTGCTGCAAAACCTGCGACCAAGACGACCACACAGATCACCAGCAGCTGCTCATACTTATGCCCCTCGGGCAGGATCGCGCCAAACAAGGTCCAGCCGCGGCCAAAATAGGCAAACGCCCCGATGATCGCCGCGCCAAAGGCCACAAAATAAGCCCAGGGGGCAATGTCACGCCCCATCACCAGACCCACGATCAGCACCGGGCTCAGGAACATCGATGCTGTCCCGGACACCGCGACCGCATCAAAAAGCGTGGCATTCCCCCAAAGCGTCAGCAGTGCGCCAACCCCCATAAAGACCACCATCACCACCCGGCCACCGTTCAATGTACGTGGGGCCAGCTGCAGTTCCTCAACCACCAGCCGCGCAGCAGAGGCGAGGGCGGAATCAAGGGTGCTGAGCGCAGAGACCAGCAACGAGATCATCAATGCCGTGAATATCCATCCCGGAAACATCACGCCCCATGTGCCGATCAACTCCCCCTCATACGCGGCCCCGGTCAGGCTGGCCTGAATGCCAAAGAACCCAAACCCGATGATGCACAGCGTCGAAATCCAGAACGCGTGCAGGAACGAGCCGCGCGTTGTCGCCGCGTCTGCCAAAAAACCTCGGTCCATCATCACCGGATCATGGGCGGGATACGAGAACACCTGCAACAGCGCCACCACCAACAGGACCCAGCCATTGTAAGGCCCCGATACCCCCGGAGCTGTCAGCACTGCGCCGATGTCAAAGCCGGGTCTGGCAACCAGCGCCACAAGCGCCGCGCCAAAGACCACGAGGAATACCAGCATCTGAACCACATCCGTGCGCAATGCCGCCGACAATCCCCCCCATGCGGAATAGGCCAGCCCCAAGGCTGCGACGATCAGGATTGCAGAGGTGCCACTGCCCGCCAGCACGGCGTTGAAGATCAAGCCGACCACCAGCAAGTTTGCAAAAACCTCGGACAAGAGCCGTAAGGCGACAACCAGATTGTAGCAGCCCTGCCCCATAATTCCGAAGTGCGCGCCCAGCCAATCCTGCATCGACCGCGCACCTTTGGCTCGCAGGCGTCCCACGATAAATCCGCCGGTCAGGAACGACCCGTAATATGCGGCATATGCCAGAGTGCCCGCGATCCCGTAGTAATAGCCCAAAATCGCCGCGTTCATCAGCGAACGTGCAAAAATCCATGTGGTCACCTGGCTCAGAACCAGCACCCAAAGTCCGGGTGCACGGCCTGTGGCTCCGGCCCCGCCAAAGAACCCTTCAACTGAGGCGCGGCGTGGTGCTGCCAACAGACTGGCCAAGATGATGGCCCCAAAGACAACAATCAGAACAGTAGTTTGCATGACGACCGGGCCTATGACTTGAATTTCGTCCAAGCCTTAGATCAGCGTCCCGCCCGCTGCCAGACGTGACATCATCGCTGTCAGGAATGTGAACGTGCGTGTATCAGGTCAGCTCAAACGCTGCTTGCGCCACATCGACACCATTGACTTGCAAAACGATCCGGTGCGCACCGGGATAAAGCTTGAATGTGGTCGCATCCCCTTTGAAGTGGTGCTTTTTCCTGAGCGTTAGTGCCTTACCCTCGGCGATCTGACCAACCTTCAACTTAAACACCTTTTCCGCTGATTTGCCGCCTGGGCGGGCAAAGATGATGCGGTAGTCGACAATCACCGGCAAGACAGTGGCAGTTGTCAGGGTACAGGTAAACTCCAGCACATCACCAATCGCATAAGCCTCTTGCGAGAGGGTCATCCTGGCTGACACATTCACATCACCCCGATACCCCAGATGGGTCAATGCAGGCCCATGCCCCTGTTTGATCAGGGTGCGCAGCCCGTGCCGCGTCATCCATGCCAACTCCTTGCTGTCCTGCTGCGCCGCCTTTGCCCAGTCTTGCAGCGTTTGCACCACCACATCGGGTTTGGTTTTGGTGATATCATTCAGGTGGTTGGCCACCGACCTTGTCACATAGCGGGTTTGATCGGCGTGCAGGATGTCAAGCAACGGCAGGGTCTGTGATGTGTCCAGAGTGATCGCCTTTGCCCAAGGCAATTTGGGTCGCGTGCCTTCGCTGACTAACCGCCGGACATGGTAATTCTCATCCTTTGCCCAAGCGGCCATGCGCGCCAACGTCTGACTTTGCCAGCGGTTGAGGAAGGGGCGGACATAAAATTCCATCGAGAACCGCTTTGTGGCCTCATAAAGCAGATCAAGCGCCCGGTCGCAGTGATCCTCAAGCCCGTGTCGAACCGCCAGTATGCCAGGCAACGCGTGAATGAACTGACCGAAATCATCGTCTTGCAGATTGGGGTCCAGTGGCGGTTGCATGGCTGCAGTAAGCTGATCGGCCATGGTCGGAAAGTCTGTGGCCAATTGCGCCTCCAGACAATCAGCCATCCAATCGAGCCGTGCCAATAATTCACGGGAACAAAAGCCTGACAATGCCTCAGCCTGAAACCTGTCTGCATGAAAGAACGGCAGCGCAGCCGCATATTCACCAGCCAGCTGCGCCACGGTTCTTTCGTTAAACAAATGGTCTTTGAGCGAAAATTTTTCAGTCATCACATTGTGAGATTGGTGGCACCGCCATCCAGCAAGATGTTCTGACCGACAATGAACCCTGCATGCTGCGAGCACAAAAATGCACATGCAGCACCAAATTCGGCCCGCGTGCCATAGCGGCCCGCCGGAATGGTTGCGGCGCGTTCTGCGCGCGCTTGTTCCAGTGTGATGCCCTTCGCCTTTACCACGCCACCGTCCAGTCCATCGGCGCGGTCTGTCGCGTGGATACCGGGAAGCAGATTGTTGATGGTGACGCCTTTGCCCGCGACCTGACGCGATGTGCCTGCAACATAGCCGGTCAATCCGGTGCGCGCTGAATTTGACAGGCCCAGCACCCCGATAGGCGCGCGCACGGATTGCGAGGTGATGTTGACCACCCGCCCCCATCCGCGGTCCATCATGCCCGGCACCAAAGCCTTTATCAGCGCGATCGGGGCCAGCATATTGGCGTCGAGTGCTTTGATAAAATCATCGCGGTCCCATTCGTGCCACATGCCGGGGGGCGGCCCGCCTGCGTTGTTGACCAGAATATCCACGTCTTTTGCGGCCGCGATCACCTCCGCCTGCCCTTGCTCGGACGCAACATCCGCCGCGACGGTTGTGACGATCACACCATATTCGTCGCGCACACGCTTTGCTGCAGCTTCAAGCGCGTCAGACCCACGCGCGTTCATTATCAAGTTCACGCCAGCCGCCGCCAGATTTTCAGCGCAGCCAAGGCCCAGCCCTTTGGATGACGCGCACACCAGCGCTGATTTTCCTTTGATCCCCAGATCCATCTCATTGATTCCTTTTGTGTTGGTTAACCAATTCCTAACACGACTGTCCGATCTTGCCAGCTAAACACCCTGCAGTGGACCCGGGCGGGCCAGCATCCAATGCTGATCCCGTCCAGCCAACTCTGCAGCACTCATTGGTACCGCAATGAAAGTTCGCCATGACCCGTTCTCGCCTGCCCCAAGCCCAAAATGTACCCGTCTACCGGGCCGACAATGTCATCTCGACTGAAGGGGCGAACAGTGGCGACAGCTTGTCGTTCGCGGCTGAACTGCATCTGGACGATGTGTACAAAATCTGCTCAGGCGTAACCCCTGATCTGCTGTCGCTGCAACCGCTGCAAGATGGAAGTTTTCAGTTGGCCGATGAAACGCTCATCGGCACGGCTGGCGCGCGCCTGCATTTGGATTGCACGTTGACCTTCATGTCGCCTGACGGACAGATCAGCGAGGGTCTGTTGCTGGTTGACGTGAGCGATGACGGCGATGCAGGCGAGATGTTCCTCCTGCCCCTGTCTGCGTTCTCGACAAAAACGGAATACCGTCTTGTTGGCATCGACACCCTGAACCCCACGCAGAAATTTGCGCAAGTTGCCTGTGTTTCGTTCACGCGTGGCACCCATATAGCACTCGCCACCGGCGCGCAGTGCCTGATTGAAAATCTGAGCATCGGTGACAAGATTCTGACCCGTGATGATGGCGCACAGGCGGTCCGGTGGATCGGGCAAAGCACCGTACGCGCCGTGGGCGAATTTGCCCCGATCTGTGTCCGTGCAGGGACCCTCAACAATATAAACGATCTGATTATCAGCCCCGATCACCGCCTGTTCATCTATCAGCGCTTCGATGAGGTGGGGGCCGGACGGTCCGAGTTGCTGGTCAAGGCCCGGCATCTGCTCAATGGCGATTCGGTCGTGGTCAGGGACGGCGGCTATGTTGATTATTTCCAGCTGCTCTTTGACAGTCACCAGATCATCTATGCCGAAGGGATTGCCGCCGAAAGCATGCTGATCGACCCCCGCACAAAACCTGTCTTGCCTGCTGATTTGGCAAAAACGTTGGGCGATGTAATCCCCGGACATTCCGACCTGCCCCACGCTGGGTCTGGACGTGAATGAACGACTGCTCAACCGCCCTGATGCTGCAGAGCTTCTGCGCAAATCCAGCGCACGGTAAGGGCAGCACGCAAATGCACGACCATCGCTTGCCGTGCCTGTCCGGCATAGATATATGCGTCCCATGTTAGACACCGCCTCAAATCGCCCCGACCTGCCCGCCGAGATTGCGCGCCGTCGCACATTTGCGATCATCAGCCACCCGGATGCGGGGAAAACCACGCTCACGGAAAAATTCCTGTTGTTTGGCGGCGCAATCCAGATGGCGGGTCAAGTGCGCGCCAAAGGCGAGGCGCGGCGCACCCGCTCAGACTTTATGGCGATGGAAAAGGACCGGGGGATCTCGGTTTCAGCTTCAGCCATGTCGTTTGATTTTGCCACGAAGGACCGCAATTTCCGGTTCAATCTGGTCGACACGCCCGGCCACTCTGACTTTTCTGAAGACACCTATCGCACGCTGACGGCGGTGGACGCTGCGGTCATGGTCATTGATGGGGCCAAGGGTGTTGAATCGCAGACCCAGAAATTGTTTGAGGTCTGCCGTATGCGCGACCTGCCGATCCTGACCTTCTGTAACAAGATGGACCGTGAAAGCCGGGACGTGTTTGAGATCATTGACGAAATACAGGAAAACCTGGCGATCGACGTGACCCCGGCCTCCTGGCCGATTGGCGTGGGCCGTGATTTTATCGGCTGCTACGATATTCTGCGCGACCGTCTCGAACTGATGGACCGCGCAGACCGAAACAAGGTTGCTGAAAGCGTGCAGATCGAAGGGTTGGAAGACCCGAAACTTGCCGAATACGTGCCTGCCGCCCTGCTTGAAAAACTGCGTGAAGACCTTGAGATGGCCCGTGAACTGCTGCCGCCACTTGACCTTAAGGCGATGCATGAGGGAACGCTGACACCGATTTGGTTCGGCTCAGCGATCAACTCATTCGGCGTCAAGGAATTAATGAACGGCATTGCGGCCTATGGTCCAGAACCACAAATTCAGACGGCCACGCCGCGCGCAATTTTACCAGAAGAAACAAAGGTTTCCGGCTTTGTCTTCAAGGTACAGGCCAATATGGATCCCAAGCACCGGGACCGCGTCGCGTTTGTACGGCTGGCCTCGGGGCATTTCCTGCGCGGCATGAAAATGACCCATGTGCGCACCAAGAAACAGATGACGATCACAAATCCGGTGATGTTTCTGGCCTCAGACCGCGAACTGGCCGAAGAAGCATGGGCCGGCGACATCATCGGCATCCCCAACCACGGCCAGTTGCGCATTGGAGACACCCTTACCGAAGGCGAAACCTTGCGGGTCAGCGGCATCCCCTCATTTGCGCCAGAACTTTTGCAAACGGTACGTGCAGGCGATCCGCTTAAGGCGAAACATCTGGAAAAGGCGCTGATGCAGTTTGCAGAGGAAGGCGCGGCCAAAGTGTTCAAACCCTCCATCGGGTCCGGTTTTATCGTGGGCGTCGTAGGCCAGTTGCAATTTGAAGTGTTGGCCAGCCGGATTGAATTGGAATACGGGCTGCCCGTGCGGTTCGAGGCATCGCAGTTTACCTCTGCGCGTTGGGTGAACGGCAACAAGCAAGCCGTTGATAAATTTACAGAAGCCAACAAACAACATATCGCACATGACCATGATGGTGACATCGTTTATCTGACCCGCCTGCAGTGGGACATTGACCGGATTGAGCGTGATTACCCTGATGTACGCTTGACCGCGACCAAGGAAATGATGGTCTGATGACGACCTGGGGCATTTCGGCGACGATCAAGGCCCCGGCGGATGAAATCCTGCGGTTCGCCGCCTATCATCTGGAAAAAGGCGCACATCGGCTTTTTATCTATCTCGACGAGGAAAACCCGTCGGCATTTGAGGCATTGAGCGCGCATCCCAAAGTTCGGGTGACCAAGTGTGATGACGCATGGTGGCTAAAACGCCGCAAACAACGGCCCGAGATGCATCAGGCACGCCAGACGGCCAATGCAACGCACGCCTACCGCCGCCGCGCCGAGTTGGATTGGTTGATCCACATGGACGTGGACGAGTTTCTGATTTGCGATCAGCACATTGGCACCATTCTGGCCACCCTGCCCGGCGACACACCCCTGACCCGCATCCGCCCGATGGAATCGCTGTCAGGTGGCACAGCTGCCTTCAAGCGATTCATCCCCGGTGGCCCGGACCGCGATCGCATCGTGACATCGCTTTATCCGACCTACGGCCTTTACACCAAGGGTGGGTTTCTCAGCCATCTGGCGGGCAAAGTATTTGTGCGCACCGGATTGCCTGACGTGACTGTCAAAATCCACAATGCCTTTCAGAATGGCGAACAGATCACGGGAATCGACGATCAACCCGGCATCGAGCTTGCCCATATGCATGCCAAAACGTGGGACGACTGGCGATCAAGCTATCAGTACAGGCTGACCAAAGGATCCTACCGCGCGGAACTTGGCCCCAACAAGCCCCATGAAAAGGGCGGGCTGTCCATGCACGAGCTTTTCACCATGATCGAAAAGGAAGATGGCGAAGAAGGTCTGCGTGCGTTTTTTGAAGAAGTTTCCGCCGACACGCCCGGATTGCGTGCCAGATTGGACGCCCATGGATTGCTGGCTTTGATCAATCTAGACCTCGATAGCCCGATGCGGACCCATTTCCCCAACGTAAACCCCTGAACGCACAATCATTTGACGCCATTCCCGCAACTTGGTATGCGCTTCCAACGATGCAGCGATCACAGGATCGCCACTTGGGCCATTCGGGCCGGCATTGAATGCGCCGCGGGCCAAACCAGTGTCCGCTCATACCGGATACATATGACAAAATTCTCTGATCTCAGTCTCAATCCCAAGGTCCTCAAAGCTGTTGAGGAGGCCGGGTACGAAACCCCCACCCCCATTCAGGCGGGTGCCATACCCCCAGCCTTGGCTGGCCGCGACGTTTTGGGCATCGCCCAGACCGGCACCGGAAAGACCGCCGCATTCGTGATGCCGATGATCACGCTTTTGGCACGGGGCCGCGCACGCGCGCGCATGCCGCGCTCTTTGGTGCTTTGCCCCACACGGGAACTTGCAGCCCAGGTGGCCGAAAACTTTGACACATATTCCAAGTATGTGAAACTGACGAAAGCGTTGCTGATCGGCGGCGTGTCGTTCAAAGAACAAGACACCCTGATCGACAAAGGTGTGGACGTGCTGATTGCCACACCGGGCCGTTTACTTGACCATTTTGAGCGTGGCAAACTGATCCTGAATGACGTCAAGGTCATGGTGGTGGACGAAGCCGACCGCATGCTTGATATGGGGTTCATCCCTGACATCGAACGCATCTTCGGCCTGACGCCCTTTACCCGCCAGACGCTGTTCTTCTCGGCAACAATGGCACCCGAAATTGAGCGGATCACCAACACATTCCTCAGCAACCCCGAGCGGATCGAAGTCGCCCGTCAGGCGACCACCGGCGAGAATATCACCCAAGGTGTGCTGATGTTCAAAGCCTCTCGGAAAGACCGCGAAGGCACTGAAAAACGCAACGCCTTGCGCAAGCTTATTGACGCTGAAGGTGACAAATGCACCAACGCCATCATCTTTTGCAACCGCAAGATGGATGTGGATGTCGTCGCTAAGTCATTGAAAAAGCATGGCTATGACGCAGCCCCAATTCATGGCGATCTGGACCAAAGCCAACGCACAAGAACTCTTGATGGCTTTCGTGCCGGCGATCTGCGCTTTCTCGTGGCCTCGGATGTGGCCGCACGTGGCCTTGACGTGCCATCAGTAAGCCACGTCTTTAACTTCGATGTGCCAAGCCATGCAGAAGATTATGTGCACCGCATTGGCCGCACCGGCCGCGCGGGCCGTGACGGCAAGGCGATCATGATCTGTGCACCGCGCGACGAGAAAAACCTCGCCGATGTTGAACGTCTGGTGCAACGCGAAATCCCGCGCCTTGATGACCCACTAGGCGGCGGTGTTACCCCTACGTCAGAGGCAGCGGCGAAACCAGCGGATGACAGCGAAAAGCCCAGGCATAGCCGCTCACGCAGCCGCAAGTCCGACGAAAAAACTAAAGAGCAAAAGCCGATAACCGAAGCGCCCGCCAAGACAGAGGCCGCGAAACCTGCGCCCGAGACAAAGCCAGCAGCGCAAGAGAAACCTCGTCAAAAGCAAGACACAGCGCGAAAAGACACACCGCGGAGCGACAACAACCGCAGCCGCAACAATGATAACCGTGGTGGCAACAAGGTTGTGGGTCTGGGCGATCACCTGCCCGACTTCATCGGTCTTAGCTTTGAGGAACGTGAAAACTAGCCGATCAGGTTACAAGCGGATCGGCGACAAGCAGCGCGCCGATCCCTGCTGTGCCATTTGACCTTGGTGCGGCGCTGACAGCTCCTTAGATATGGGATTACTTCCTTATCGGATCAACGCCTCATGCCGCGTCTTTTGCATGCCCTCTTTTTTGTCGTTGCCGCCAGCCAGGCCAGTGCCGAACGCTGTAGCGCTGTTGTAAACGGCAGCGAAATCGTCGTGGACAGCGAGAATTTCACCACTTTTGCGGATGATGTAAAGCGACGGGAAAAACTGCTGAGCTGGCCCTCACGCAAATGGAACGAGGCCTGGGGCAGCCCACCAGCGTGCAACAGTGGCGTTTTATACGATTATCTGGCCACGACCGTCCCAACCGAAGAGATCGCCACCTATTGCCTGACATCCACGGAAGATGACGGATATTTCCTGATCCCAGGACCTCGGAATTTTCGCGGGCTATGTCGAAAGACAGTCTGTGAACGGGTCAATACAACCGTTGATGAAACCACCGAAATCAGCAAATCAATTGCCCAAGGCGCAACAAAGGTCCTCACAGAACCCGGTGGCGCACGCGCGATCGCCCACCAATCCGGCGCATTGATCCTGTCGGGCAGCGCTGGGACGATCACCGCAAATCTGGCAAGCACAGGCTCAACCATGATGACCGCGTTGTCTGCCCCGGCGGTTTTGGCCGCCGCCGGGGTGTCAGTGCTCGCGGTCGGTGGCACGGTTTTTATGTGCCGCCGTTAATTCAGGCGGCTGACCACCACCGTCACTTCTGGCTTTTTACCGATCTCGTTCTGCGCTGATTGACGCACGGTCTTTTTCAGCCCGTCGTTCAGCTTGTCATCATCGCGCAACGTTTTGGCCCCGGACCGGTTCAGCCATTGGCTCAGATCCTCTTCCAAGACATCCACCAGCGACGCATTGCTGCGTCCGGTTTCTGGTAGACCCATGGTGTCCACCCACGGCTCACCCAAAGGCTCGTCATCGGCGTCCATGATCACCGTTACGGTCACATGGCCATTCAGCGCCATACGGATACGGTCACGGACAACACCATCAAGCGCGCCAATCTTGACTGATCCATCCAGATAGGTGCGGCCCGTTTCGATGTATTCGACAACCTTGGGCGCGTTGCCGGAAAGGTCGATCATCATGCCGTTTATAGCCAGCACACCTTTGATGCCCTTGCCATTGGCAATCTTTACGTGCTCGCGCAAATGCCGGTGTTCGCCGTGCATCGGGATCAGGATCTGCGGTTTGGCAATGTCATGCAATTCTTCCAGATCCGGGCGATTGGCGTGACCGGACACATGATAAAGACCGGACGAATCATCGACCACATCCACGCCCTTTTCAGAGAATTGGTTGATGATCCTGATCACACCACGCTCATTTCCGGGAATTGTCTTGGATGAAAACAGGAACAAATCGCCCTCTTTCAGCTCGAGCCCCTGAAATTTGCCCTGCGCCAGCTGTGCGGACGCCGCACGGCGTTCGCCTTGGCTACCTGTTACCAGCAGCATCAGGTTTTCACGTGGAATCCCGCGTGCCTCTTCGGGGCTGATGCAGTTTGGAAAATCTTTCATCACGCCGCTTTCAAGCGCGGCCTCGACCATCCGGTTCATTGATCGTCCCAACAGTACAATTGACCGCCCTGCCCGGTCGCCCGCCACAGCCAGCGTTTTCACACGCGCCACGTTCGAGGCAAAAGTTGTCGCCACCACCATACCGTCATGGCCGCTGACCAGTCTCTCAATCTCTGGTCCGACACTGGCCTCTGATCGGCCCGGCAGAGGTGAAAACACATTCGTGGAATCACACACCAGCGCCTTGACCCCGTCTTTGCAAAGCTCAGCCCACAAGGCATCGTCAAAGGGTTCGCCGACGCCAGGCGTGCGGTCAATCTTGAAGTCACCCGAATGGATCACCCGGCCTGCCGGGCTGTCAATCACCATGGCAGAGGATTCAGGGATCGAATGCGAGATCGGCATGAAGCCAACAGTGAATGGCCCCGCTTTGATCTGCTGGGGCCAGGCCCCAACTACAGTCACGGCATCATCTGGGTGACCATGTTCGCTCATCTTGCGGCGCGCGATGTTGGCGGTGAACTTGCGCGCATATATCGGTGCCTGAAGTGCCTCATAGCTATGGGCGACGGCACCGACGTGGTCTTCGTGCGCGTGGGTGACAAACACCGCTTCAATCTGGTCGCGACGTTCTTTCAGCCACGCAATATCCGGCAGGATCAAATCCACGCCGGGACTTGTGTCCATATCGGGAAAGGCCACGCCGATGTCCACGACGATCAGCCGTTCCTTACCGGGCCGCCCGTAACCATAGACATAGGCATTCATGCCAATTTCGCCTGCCCCACCGAGGGGCAGATAGATCAATCTTTCGCTGCTCATTATTCAGCTAATTCCTTATTATATTTATGTATCACGGTCAGGCCGTGCATTGTGAGGTCATCTTGGTATTCATCAAAAAGGTCCACGGCCTGCTGAAACAGCGGCGCAAGGCCCCCGGTGGAAATCACACGCATGTCGCGCCCATGTTCCGCCTTTATCCGCGCACATATCTCACGAACCAGCCCGACATAACCCCAAAAAACACCCGATTGCATACAAGCAACAGTATTGGTACCGATCACCATCTGTGGTTTGGAGATGTCCACATGAGGCAGCGCCGCGGCGGCATTGTGCAACGCCTCAAGCGAAAGGTTCACGCCGGGTGCAATCACTCCGCCGATATAGGCCCCATCGTGATCGACCACGTCAAAGGTCGTGGCAGTGCCAAAATCCACGACAATCAGGTCGCCTCCATAAAGGTCATAGCCCGCCACTGTGTTCACCAACCGATCCGGCCCTACCGCTGTGCCAATGTCCACCCTGACATCCACAGGCAGTGCACATTCCGGTTTGCCCACAACCATGGGGCGCGTGTTGAAATAGCGATCCGCAAAAACCCGCAGGTTAAACACCACGCGCGGGACGGTTGAACTGACGATTACATCGGTGATGTCAGCCTCGACATTCTGAAACTTCATCAACGTGCTGAGCCAGACGTAGTATTGATCTGCGGTGCGCTGCCATTCGGTCGACGTGCGCCAAGTTGCGATAAATTCAGTCCCGTTCCATATTGAGAATACAGTATTGGTGTTGCCGCAATCGATTGCCAAAAGCATGCAGGTCGCCCCCCCGTTCAGAAAAATACATCTGCCGCCGTGATGGCGACCGCACCGCTGCTCGTGCGCAAGATCAGATTACCCTCTGGGTCCACATCCTCAAAGGTGCCAACGGTTTGCTCACGCATGGTCCGCGCGGTGATCACCTGGCCCAGTCGGGCGGCATGTGCCAGCCACGCCGTGCGTATGGGGGCAAAACCATATGTGGTAAACTGGGTCTCCAATGCTGCATATTCAATGGCAAGCAGTTCCAGAAACGCCTCTGGGCTGACCTTCAGGTCAAACGCACCCGCAAGCGATACAGGCGTCACGGCACCCGGTTCAACATCAGCCACAGTGGGCGCATGGGCAAGGTTCACGCCCACCCCGATGATCAACTGATCGCCACTGCTTTCCAGCAAGATACCCGCGACTTTGCCACCATCAAGCAACACGTCATTGGGCCATTTCAACGCGAAACGATCGACCTGTCCGGTCAACGCCACAAAGGCACGCAACAACGCCAATGAGGTCACAAAACTGCGCAAGGCCGCAAACCCGGGTGCCTCGGTCCTCCGCAAGATCAACGTACCTGCGAAATTTCCGCGCGCCGTTGACCATGCCCGCCCACGCCGCCCGCGCGCCGCGGTTTGCTCAAGCGCCAAAATCCATGTGGGTCGGGTAAGTGACGGCGCAATGCGCCCCGCCTCTGACAGTGTCGAATCCAACACATCAAAAACGCGCCGCCCATATGCCACAGGCCACGCGCTCATGATTTCATTGTTCCAAAAATACACATTTCCGCCCGCGCGGAATGCACCTTAGTTGACAAGTGTCGCCGCCGCCGCCGCCGCCGCCCCTTCGACCCCGAACATGTTCACGATGCCAAGCACCATAACCAAGGCGGACGCCATCAGGAAACCGGACAACAAGGCACCGCCCTGATCGTCCAACTGCTCCGATCCCTCTTCGCCAAAATACATGTAGAACACGATGCGCAGATAATAATAGGCCCCGATCACCGAAGCGATCACGCCGGCAACCGCCAACCAGACCAACCCGGCCTCATAGGCGGCGCGCAACACGTAAAGCTTACCAAAGAAACCCAGCATCGGTGGCACACCGGCCAACGAAAATAGCAACACAAGCATCGCAAGCGCCCGACCCGGGCTGCGCTTGGAATACATATTGAGCGACCGGATATCCGTCACCGGCGCGCCATCTTTCTGCATCAGCAGGATGAACGCAAAGGTACCGACATTCATGGTCACATAGATTGCCATATAGACCAGCATGGCCTGCACACCCAATACCGTGCCAGCCGCTAGACCCATCAACGCATAGCCCATGTGGGCAATGGACGAGAACGCCATCAGCCGTTTGATATTGGTCTGGCCAATGGCTGCCACGGCACCAAGAAACATCGACAGCACCGACAGCAGCGCAATGATCTGGCTCCAGTCGCTGACCGCGTTGCCAAAGGCGTCATGCAGCACCCGCGCAAAAAGCCCCATCGCCGCAACCTTGGGTGCTGTTGCAAAAAAGGCGGTGACCGGCGTGGGCGATCCTTCGTAGACATCCGGCGTCCACATGTGGAACGGCACGGCAGATACTTTGAAAGCCATGCCAGAGATCAGGAACACCAAGCCAAAGAGCAGGCCAAGCGATGTCTCACCTGATTGCGCCGTGGTGATGATGCCGCTGAACAAGGTGGTTCCGGCATAGCCATAAACCAAGGAGGCACCATAAAGCAGGATGCCAGAGCTCAGCGCGCCGAGCACGAAATACTTCAGGCCCGCTTCGGTTGATTTCACGGAATCGCGGCGCAGGGACGCCACCACATAAAGCGCCAGCGATTGCAGCTCCAAGCCCATATAAAGCGCCATCAAATCACCTGCACTGACCATCATCATCATGCCAACGGCGCTGAGCGCGACCAAAATTGGATATTCAAAGCGCAGCAATCCGCGGGCTTTCATATACCCTTCGGACATGATCAGCACGGCCGCCGCAGACAGCAGGATCGTCACCTTGGCAAAGCGTGCGAATGAATCCTCGATGAACATGCCGCCAAAGGCAATGCGGGTCCCTTCACCGGTCATCCCGATCCATGCCGCCAACACGACAAATACCGCTGCTGTCAACCAGACCAACAGGCCGCCGGCCTTGTCCTTGGACGTGTAAACCGCCCCCAAAAGCCCCAGCATGGCAAACACCGCCAGCAGGATTTCCGGCAGGATCACATTCAGATCATTGGAAATCATCACTCGGACCTTCCTAGTTTGACACAGCGGCGGACTGAACGACATCGCCTGCCGCCTCCAGCGCCACGTTATAATTTCCCACCAAGGCCGCAACCGACGGCCCGATCATATCGAGCACCAGCGCAGGGTAGACACCCAAGAGCAAGGTCATCACCACCAGTGGCGCAAAAATCCAGCGCTCACGCGTGGTCATGTCAGTGATCGCCTTGAGGCTTTCCTTGATCAGATCGCCCATGACCACCCGGCGGTACAGCCAAAGCGCATAGGCCGCAGAAAGGATCACGCCGGATGTCGCAACCGCTGCGACCCAGGTATTGACCTGAAAAACCGCCATCAATGTCAGAAATTCACCAACAAACCCCGATGTGCCCGGCAGGCCCACGTTCGCCATTGTGAAGAACATAAAGATCAGGGCATAGGCCGGCATCCGGTTCACCAGACCACCATAGGCGTCAATCTCGCGGGTGTGCATGCGGTCATAGATCACACCGACACACAGGAACAACGCCCCCGAGATAAAGCCGTGGCTGATCATCTGGAAAATCGCACCGTCCACGCCCTGCTGGTTCGCGGCAAAGATGCCCATGGTCACGAACCCCATGTGTGCGACCGATGAATAGGCAATGAGCTTTTTCATATCTTCCTGCACCAGCGCCACCAGCGAGGTATAGACAATCGCAATCGCCGATATCCAGAGGACAAAGGGTGCCATCACGTCAGACCCAACCGGGAACATCGGCAGCGAAAACCGCAAGAAGCCATAACCACCCATCTTGAGCAGGATTGCCGCCAGAACAACAGAACCCGCCGTTGGGGCTTGCACGTGGGCATCCGGCAACCAGGTGTGCACCGGCCACATCGGCATTTTGACCGCAAAGCTAGCAAAGAATGCAAGGAACATCAGGGTTTGCATGCCGCCGACAATCTGTATGCCCATAAGACTAAAGGTTTCGGACCCAAAGGTATGGGTCAAAAGGCTCACTTCGCACCCGCCGATACAAGTTGTGCCCGCTTCGGTGAACATCGCCACCATCGCTACCAGCATCAGAACCGACCCAAGGAAGGTATAGAGAAAAAACTTAAAGCTGGCATAGATGCGGTCCTTGCCGCCCCAGATGCCAATGATCAGGAACATCGGGATCAGGCCTGCTTCGAAGAAGAGATAGAACAGAACCAGATCCAGCGCCATGAACACGCCCAGCATCAGCGTCTCAAGCAGTAAAAATGCAATCATGTATTCTTTGACGCGGGTCTCCACATTCCAGGATGCGGCAATCACCAGCGGCATCATGAAAGTGGTCAGCATTACAAACAGGATCGAAATACCGTCAACCCCCAGACGGTATTGCATGCCAAGAAGCCATTCGGCCTCGTCCAAGAACTGGAAATCAGGGTTGCTGGCGTCAAAATCAAACAGCACAAACAGCGAGATCAGGAACGTGACGGTCGTGGTGATCATCGCCAGCCATTTGGCATTGCGCCCAGCCGCTGCATCATCACCGCGCAGGAACACGGCCAAAATCAATGCCGCAAAGGCAGGCATGAAGGTGATTATGGAAAGCAGGTGATGGTCCATCAGAATGCTCCGTTCCACCAGGCCGCAATCAAGGCGATCGGCAGGATAACAATGAGAACCGCAGCAAAAATCGCGGCATAAAATAGGGTGGCGACAAAGAGACCTGAGCCTCCCATTACAATGCCGACGCGGGCCAGCGCGCGTGTCGATTTGTTCTCGTCACCGAGATAGAACGCGGAAAGACCCATCACCGCGACACAGCCCCCGATGATGAGATAGAATTCGATAGGCATCAGTTGCCCCCCCCGCTCATCGACATCCAGGTCACCAACACAGCGATGCCGATCACCATGGCAAAGGCATAGGTAAAGATATAGCCGGACTGCGCCTTGCCCGCGAGGCGGGTTAAGAACGGGATGATCCCCATCGCCACACCATTGAGCGTGCCGTCGATCACATTGCCGTCCCCACGTTTCCACAAGAAGCGCCCAATGGCTTTGGCCGGGCCCACAAAGATCACATCGTACAGCTCATCAAAATACCATTTGTTTTTCAGGAACTGATACAAGGGCTGCTGGTTTGCCGCCAGGCGCGCAGGCAGACTTGGGTTCCAGATATAGAACCACATCGCCATCAGGAAACCACCCAACATTGCGATAAAGGGGCTGACCTTGACCCAGGCCGGTGCCGCATGGGCGTCGTCCAGCACATGATTGTCTGGGCCAAAATAAATCGCCCCTTCCCCCGGTGCGCCGCCAAAGGATGCGTGGTGTTCGCCGTCCCCGGCTGCCTCTTGACCATGGCCCTCGGTCGCTGCAGCGTCATCCTGGCCCTTCTCGGCACCATCAACATGGGCCGTGCCGTCCGCCGCCATCTCAGCCAGTGGGATGTCATAGAATTCCGCGATGTCCTCGGCATGCCCAAAGAAGCTGTTGTACCAGATCATGCCCGCAAAGATCGCGCCAAGGCTCAACACGCCCAGCGGAACTAACATTGTCATCGGGCTTTCATGTGCATGCTCATGGGTGTGCTTGTCGCCACGTGGCGTGCCGTAGAACGTCATGAACATCAAGCGCCAGCTATAGAACGAGGTCATCGCAGCGGCCACGACCAGCAACCAGAAACCATACATCGACCCGCCTGCCCATGCAGATTCAATAATCGCATCCTTGGACAGGAAGCCGGCAAAACCAAAATGCGTGAGCGGGATGCCGACACCGGTGATCGCCAGCGTGCCAATCATCATTGCCGCGAAGGTGTAGGGGATCTTTTTGCGCAGACCACCATAGTTGGTCATGTCCTGCTCATGGTGCATGGCATGAATGACCGAACCTGCCCCGAGAAACAGCATCGCTTTAAAGAAGGCATGCGTAAAGAGGTGGAACATCGCGGCGGAATACATGCCAACACCTGCGGCCACAAACATGTAGCCCAGCTGCGAACAGGTGGAATACGCAATGACGCGCTTGATATCGGTCTGCACCAGACCCACGGTCGCGGCAAAGAATGCCGTCGACGCCCCGATGACCGTGACGAAAATCATCGCCTCAGGTGCAAATTCCATCAGCGGTGACATGCGGCAGACAAGGAAAACCCCCGCTGTCACCATGGTCGCCGCGTGGATCAGGGCGGACACAGGGGTCGGACCTTCCATCGCATCGGGCAACCACGTGTGCAGAAACAACTGGGCTGATTTACCCATTGCACCAACAAACAACAAAAAGGCGATCAGGTTCGCAGCGTTCCATTCCGACCACAAAAACCCAACGGTTTGTTCGGCCAGCTCAGGCGCGGCGGCAAACACATCGTCAAATTTGATGCTGTCGGTGAGATAGAAAAGACCAAAGATACCCAGCGCAAAGCCGAAATCCCCAACCCGGTTCACCACAAACGCTTTGATCGCTGCGGCATTGGCGGATGGTTTCTTATAATAGAACCCAATCAGCAGATACGACGCCACGCCGACCCCTTCCCAGCCAAAGAACATCTGCACAAGGTTGTCGGATGTGACCAGCATCAACATCGCAAAGGTAAAGAACGACAGATAGGCAAAGAAGCGCGGTTTGTAGGATTCATCTTCGTTGAAATTCACGTCATGCGACATGTAGCCAAACGAATAAAGGTGCACGAGGCTCGACACCGTTGTCACCACAATCAGCATGATCGCGGTCAACCGGTCCATGCGAATGGCCCAATCGGTGGAAAGCGTACCACTTTCGATAAAGCGCAATATCTGGATATGCTCGGTGGGTCCGTCGAAGGTCAGAAACACCAACCAGCTGAGCAGGGCCGCAAGGAACAGAAGGCCGGTTGAAACCCACATCGCAGCGGTCTCTCCGATGATCTTCCAGCCAAAGCCGCAAATCAATGCACCGACAAGCGGGGCAAATAGGATTGTGGTTTCCATAGCCCTCAGCCCTTCATCACGTTTACGTCTTCGACAGCAATAGAGCCGCGATTACGGAAGAAACAAACCAGAATAGCCAGACCAATCGCGGCCTCGGCGGCGGCAACGGTCAACACGAAAAGGGTAAAAACCTGGCCCACCAGATCGCCAAGGAAACTGGAAAACGCCACCAGATTGATGTTTACCGCCAGCAGCATCAATTCAATGCTCATCAGCAGAATGATCACGTTCTTGCGGTTCAGGAAGAGCCCGAAGATGCCAATGACAAACAGCGTCGCCGCCACTGTCAGATAGTGTTCAAGTCCGATCATATCGTCCCTCGGTTTGTTCCCCGTTAACCCGGGTCTTTCATACATCGCCCGTTTTCGGGCTTCTTAGTCTTGTTCAACCCCGACTTCCACCGGGATATGGGTTTAGCCGATCAAGTTGTAGCCGCCGAATAGAATGATCAGCACGACAATCAGCACCACAATTGTATTCCTCGACATCGTTTGCGTCCCTTGTCTCGTCCGGTTGCGATCTTCTGCACAGAAACGCTCTGGACTATCTTAAAAATGCCGGTGCGCTACAGCCCCTGCCCCGGTTTTACGTCTTTCAGTTCCATCGCCGTGGCCGGGTTGCGCATCATCTGGGCAACCACGTCCTGGCGTTTGACATCCACGCGGTGGCGCAACGTCAAAACAATCGCACCGATCATCGCCACCAGCAGGATCAGACCCGCCAGTTGAAACAACAGGAAATATTGGTCATAAAGGATCAATCCCAACGCCTTGGTGTTGAACGTATTTGGATCAATCGCTTGCGCACGCAGCCCTTCGGCGGCCGCGTTGGTTTCCCATGCGCCAAAGGCCATGACAAACTGCATCAGGATCACCAGACCAATCAGCAACGCGAGCGGCATATAGCGCGCCATTTCGGCCTTCAGTTCCGCGAAATCAACGTCCAGCATCATGACGACGAACAAGAACAGCACCGCAACAGCGCCGACATAAACGATGATCAGCAACATCGCGACAAATTCTGCACCCAACAGCACGAACAGTCCCGCCGCGCTGAGAAACGACAGGATCAGCCAAAGCACCGAATGCACGGGATTGCGGCTGATCACGGTGAAGAGGCCGCCAGTGATCACGCTGATCGCAAACAGATAGAATGAAAAGACCGTCATGCCCCGTCTTCCTTTTTAGTATCCGCCTTTTCATCCAACACCGCCTGCGCCAGTTCCAGCGCGCGGGTCATAGCGGGGATGCCGGCAAAAACCGACATCTGTCCAATTGTTTCAATGATGTGCTGCTTGGTGGCCCCTGCCTCCAGTGCATGACGGACGGTCTGGCGCAGCGCCACATCGTTTTGTGCACCCTGCATGGTCAGCCCGGCCAGTGTCAGCAACAGCCGCGTGCGCGCATCCAGCCCATCCGGGTTCAGCGTGTTGCCAAAGAAGGTTTCCATCAATTCCTTGGGCATTGTGCCCATCATTGCCTCAAAACCTTTCGGCGAAAACGCATCCATCGCCGGAAACGACTTTGCCATTTCCTGCGCCTGTTTCATCATCGCTTCAAATGGGTTTGTGGGATCTGTCATCGGTACGGCGCATCCATTTCAAGGTTCCGGGCAATCTCGGCCTCCCAGCGGTCACCGTTCTCCAGCAGTTTGTTCTTGTCGTAATAAAGCTCTTCACGAGTCTCTGTTGAGAACTCAAAATTCGGACCTTCGACAATCGCATCCACCGGGCAGGCTTCCTGACAGAACCCGCAATAAATGCATTTGGTCATGTCGATGTCATAGCGCGTGGTGCGACGGCTGCCATCTGCGCGGGGTTCGGCGTCGATGGTGATCGCCTGTGCCGGGCAGATCGCTTCGCAGAGTTTGCACGCGATGCAGCGTTCCTCGCCGTTCGGATAGCGGCGCAGCGCGTGTTCACCACGAAAGCGCGGGGAAAGCGGCCCCTTTTCATGCGGATAGTTCAGCGTGACTTTAGGCGCAAAGAAGTACCGCATGCCCAGCATGAACGCCTTGGCATAATCCTGCAGCAGGAAATATTTTGCAGCGCGTGTATAATCGGTTTGTGCCATCTCAGCCCCCTACGGTCCAGCGGGCATAGACGCCCCAGAACCAGTCAAATTTCGCCGCAAAGGCCACGAAGACCACCCAGAACAATGAGAACGGCAGGAACACTTTCCAACCCAGACGCATCAGCTGGTCGTAGCGGTAGCGCGGCGTGATTGCCTTGACCATCGAGAACATGAAGAACACCATCAACATCTTGATGAACATCCAAAAGAACCCGTCAGGCAGGAATGGGATGGGTGACAACCAGCCGCCAAAGAACAACAGCGACACCAGCGCGCACATCAGCACAACCGCAACCAGCTCTCCGATCATGAAAAGCAGGAATGGTGTCGAAGAATATTCAACCTGATAACCCGCGACCAGTTCTGATTCCGCTTCCGGCAGGTCAAACGGCGGCCGGTTGGTTTCAGCCAAGGCGCTGATAAAGAACAGGATCAGCATTGGGAAATGCGGCAGGAAGTACCAGTTGAAAATGCCCCAGTCGCCGTCCTGCGCGTTTACAATCGAGGTAAAATTCATCGAGCCCGTCGACAGGATCACCCCGATGATGATCAAACCGATGGAAACTTCATATGAAATCATCTGCGCCGCGGACCGCAGCGAGCCAAGGAAAGGGTATTTCGAGTTCGATGCCCATCCGCCCATGATCACGCCGTAGACTTCAAGCGAGGAGATGGCGAAGACATACAGGATCGCCACATTGATATCGGCAAGGATCCAGCCTTCGTTAAACGGGATCACCGCCCATGCGATCATCGCCATGACAAAGGATATCATCGGGGCCAGGAAAAACACCGGACGGTCCGCACCCGCAGGCACGACCACTTCCTTGACGATGTATTTCAGAAAATCCGCAAAGGACTGCAACAGGCCAAAGACACCAACAACGTTGGGGCCACGCCGCATCATCACCGCAGCCCAGATTTTGCGGTCTGCATACATCAGGAACGCAAGCGCCAGCAGGAGCGGTACCACCAGCAGCAACACCTGACCGACAGTCAGCAGGCCAATGCCCAGATATGTGTTGTAAAAGAAGTCAGCCATAGTCCCTCACACCGCCGGAATGCCCTTTTCCGCACAATTCTGTGCGGTCACTTCGGCATCAATTGTCTTCAAGCCCCGTGGCAGGCTTGGCGAGATTGTGTAAACAGCATCTGCCCGCCATATGCCAGCCTCTTGGGTCACATTTGTCCGCAGATGACGTGCAAAACCATACCCACGGATCAGCGTATATTGTGCCGCTGCACATTCCGCATAGTCGGATACGTCACGCGTTGACAGCGCTTTGGTCATCGCCACATTGAACTGTACCAGATCACCGTCAAGCAAGGTGGTCTCTACCCCTTTGTATTCAGGGATAAAATCCTCTGCCGTCGGCACCTGAGGTTCACAGGCAGCTAACAAGACAGGAGCGAGGGCCAGCATGGCCTTCACTCCGCCGCCATTGGGTTCGCACGGCGCGCTGCGGCGTTTGATGACAATTCGGCCATCAATTCGCTTGCGCGTGCAATCGGGTTCGAGAGGTAAAAATCCGAGAGCGCAGGCGCAAAGCTGGCTTTGCCCAGTTTGCCCTTGGGCAGCGCGGACCATTCGTTTTCCGGCACCTGATCAACATCAGCCAGATGCGGCACATCCTTTACCAGCGCCTTGCGCAATGCCGCAATGGAATCAAACGGCAATGTCGCGCCCATCTCTGCGCTCAATGCCCGCAGGATCGCCCAGTTTTCTTTGGCTTGCCCCGGTGCGAACCCCGCGCGGGATGCCAGTTGTGGCCGCCCTTCAGTGTTCACAAAAAGACCCGGCTCTTCGGTATAGGCGGCACCCGGCAGGATGATATCCGCGCGGTGTGCGCCGCGATCCCCATGCGAGCCTTGATAGATCACAAACGGGCCAGCCGCGATATCGACCTCATCCGCGCCCAGGTTATAGACCACATCAGCACCCGACACATCGTCCATGCCCCCCGGTGCAACCGCACCGATGTCCATCGCACCCACCCGGCCCGCCGCCGTGTGCAGCACCATCAACTTGCTGTCGGTCTTTTCTGCCAGTTCCATCGCGGCGGCCAGCACAGCGGCACCATCCGCCTCGCGCAGCGCACCTTGGCCGACGATCACGAGGGACGGCACCTCAAGCACTTGTTTGAATTTGGTGCCAAGCACCTTGTCCAGCGCTGCGCGATCATTGCCCATATGCGCATATTCGTAGGTCAGGTCGACGGCTTCACCGATCAGCCCGATATTGGCCCCTCGCACCCACGCCTTGCGGATACGTGCGTTCAGCACAGGCGCTTCAATGGCCGGATTTGTCCCGATCAACTGAATCATCTGGGCGCTATCAATGTCTTCAATCCTTGCAGTCCCAACATAGCCTGAACGGTTGCCCGTTGGCAGTTTGGCCCCATCGGTCCGGCACTCAACAACGCCGCCCTGCCCCTCGATCATCGTTTTAAGCGCATAGGCCGCTTCAACCGACACCAGATCACCTACCAAGCCAGCGACCTTCTTATCTTTCATCGCAGCAGCGGCAGCGGCCAGCGCCTCTGGCCATTCCGCTGGGCGCAGTTTGCCATTCTCGCGCAAATAGGGCGTGTCCAACCGCTGACGACGCAATCCGTCCCAGACGAAACGCGTCTTGTCGGAAATCCATTCCTCATTCACGCCATCATGGTTGCGCGGCAAAATCCGCATCACTTCGCGGCCTTTGGTATCCACACGGATATTGGACCCCAGCGCATCCATCACGTCGATGCTTTCGGTTTTGCTCAACTCCCAAGGCCGCGCGGTAAACGCATAAGGCTTGCTGACCAGCGCACCAACTGGACACAGATCAATGATGTTGCCCTGCAGATTGCTGTCCAGCGTTTGCCCCAGATACGCCGTGATTTCAGCATCCTCACCCCGGCCTGTCTGGCCCATTTGGTGAATGCCTGCGACCTCGGTGGTAAAGCGCACGCAACGGGTGCACGAAATGCACCGCGTCATGTGGGTTTCGACCAAGGGTCCCAGATCCAGATCTTCGGTGGCACGTTTGGGTTCGCGGAAACGGCTGAAATCAACGCCGTAGGCCATCGCCTGATCCTGCAAATCACACTCGCCGCCCTGATCGCAGATCGGGCAATCCAGCGGGTGATTGATCAGCAGAAATTCCATCACGCCCTCGCGGGCTTTCTTCACCATCGGTGAATTGGTCTTTACCACAGGTGGCTGCCCTTCGGGTCCGGGACGCAGATCCTTGACCTGCATTGCGCAGGATGCCGCAGGCTTGGGTGGTCCACCGACAACTTCCACAAGACACATCCGGCAATTACCCGCAATCGTCAGGCGTTCGTGATAGCAAAAACGTGGGATTTCCACGCCCGCCAGCTCACAGGCCTGAATGAGTGTCATCGCACCCTCGGCTTCGATTTCCTTGCCGTCGATGATGATCTTGCGGATATCGCTCATATGCTCATTTCGCTTTTAGTAACGAACCTATGCGGCTCGATTTTTGAATCTCTGCACGTCCAAAGGCACAATAGCTTTGCGGGTCCGAAGTATCGACCCCCTTTGCCTTGAAAAATGCAGCTGCTTTTGCCCGTAAACGTGCTTTGTCGGCCTCGCTGTCGATGTAGGCCTCTATTTCCACGCTTGTATAGCCCAAAGCCTTGGCTTCTGATTCTAGCTTTCGGACATAGGTGATGGCTCGAAACATGCGCGCGCTGATTGTCGGACAGTTTTTGCGGACGCGGTCAGCAATCCCCAAATCAAAAAGCGCATCGTCGATGGCCGCCACCTTGTTCAAGGGCTGTTTGGCCGCAACAGGTGTTCCCAACAGGCCCACGCTCAACAGTATAATCAATATCTTACGCATATTTACGCTCCTCATGTACGCCGGGCACAATGGCCCGATCCGCACATGGGGATTTGGAATGCTGATATGCAATAACATTGCGCCCTTCGGACAATTGCGCGCGATATGCCGCGCATTGGATCACTGTGGACAAGTGCCTTGAAAGATCAATTTGTTCTCGCTGATCCGCAGTTGTTCCATGTCTGGCCCGATGGACCAATCGATGTCCGAATTACCGTAGTTTTTCACACAATAAGACACGCCAGCGTGCCGCCCTGCCTCGCGGGCACCATCAATGGATTTTCCAGGCTCACTGACTGTCACCAGAAATACATCGCGCTGCTTGTCAACTTTGCTGACCTTGGTGCGAAAGTATTTCCCGTCAAATAAAATGCGATCTGATTTCTTCGTGCAGCCCGCCATCAGCCCGGCCGTGATCAAAGCCAGAATTACCAAAGTTGATTTCTTCATTTCTGTACCCTTGAATGTGTCGGTCGCAGTAGTTCTGCCTTGTCGATAACCACAATGGAATCATGCACGTGCACGCCGCTGAATTCGCGTGCCAATTCAGGCACCTGCGGTTTGCCCTTGTTGTGATACCATATGTGCATATCATCTATCATCCTGCGCACCGTATTAAAGAAATTTCCCGGCTCTTTAAACCCACCGCCAAACCGCGCGTAATACGAAGTGTGCAAATCCTCAATCATGTATGTCCCCCCCATGGTCAGGAGCGGAAACAAAACCTCGAGCGATGTATGAACATGCGCCATCCGGTGGCTGCCATCATCAAGGACCACATCAACGCCGTCCATTTCGCGGACCACGTCGGCCAGAAACGCGGGATCATCCTGCGAGCCAATCCGCACCATCCCAAACTGGCCATCGTACTGAGCGCAGTCGGGGTTGATATCAACACCACAAATCACTGCATCCTTGCCCAGGTATCGTCGCCACATCTGCAGGCTGCCGCCATTGTTCACGCCAATCTCAAGGAATTTGACCGGGGTGCCTCGATAGCGGGAAAAATAGCGATCATAAATCGGCAGATAATGATGCCATTTGTGGACTTTCACCCCTTCGTTGCCCGCATAGATATCAAGCAGATCACCGTCAAAGCCATAGCGTTCGCGGATGTCTGCGGCCACATCGCCATCTTCGGGGAACCTGAATTTCCTCATCTCAACCTGTCCTGCTCTTGCGGCCGGGGGCGCTTGGCAGCCCCACTTTACCGTCTTCGTGTCTGTTATTCTGCAAAACGCGGGCTCAGGCAACCTTCGCCTGTGTGCACCCGTGGCTTTGCCACATCTGCGCCTGTTTCAAATGTGACCAACCAAAAGCATAGTCACTGTCACCGTGCGTGCGCATATGCTCCAGCCGGGCCAATGCCTCTTCCAGTGTCGGCTGATGGCCCCTTGGCACCCACCACATCACAAAATGCATCGCTCCCAGAACCTCGAACCATTCTTCGCGCTTTTCATAGAATTGCTTGTGGATCGTGCCCCAAACGAATTTCTCCAGCGTCTCGACGCTTTCCCAGACCGTCAGGTTCGAGACATATTGCGGGTCACCCCCAATCGCAGCCTCGGTATTGCCGGTGCCCGGCTCACCTGATCCTTCCATCATCCAAACGAATCCCGGCATGCGTTTGCCAAGACCGTTGATGCGGTCGAGGTTGTCCATGAATTCTTTGACACGCGGATCGTCGGTCGCGGTCAACAATCGCCCCACATTCAATTCCGCCAGATGCATGTCTTTCATCGTCTTTTCCTCTCTTTTAGCGGGGCCACCCCATCCAGAGCTTTGCGCAAGAATGCGATCGTCAAGTTGCCGCCGATATAGACCAGTCCAACCAAAGCCGCATAGGCCCAGATCGGTACAATCCCATAGGTGATCGCCTGATGGGTCGCCCAGACGGGGACCGCAAAGATCGCAAACGAAAGGATCGCGGCCCCAAGGCTCAGCAAGCCGTCCCAGATGTTACGGAAAAATCCCATTATGCTGCTGTTCCCTCATCGCAATTTTTGGTCTTCCACAACTGCGCTTGTTTCACATGGGACCACCCAAACGCATGGTCACTGTCGCCGTGTTCGCCCAGATGCCGAAACCGGGCAATCGCCTCGGTCATTGTGGGTTGATGGCCAATCGGCACCCACCAAATCGCAAAACGCAGGCTCTCAACCGCATCGTACCATTCTGCCTTGCGATCATAGAATTGCTTGTGCACCGTGTTCCAAACAAAATGCTCAAGAGTTGAGACATCGCGCCAGACCGAAAGCGTGCTCGCCGTGCGAGGGTTGCCACCCAGTGCGCCATCCGAGGCACGCTGCTCCTCGTCCATCTCATCTTCGGACATCATCCAGATAAAACCGGGGCTTCGCTGCGCCACACCGTTGACCAGATCAAGGCCATCGACGAACCCCTGCACCCGCGGGTCGTCCCAGTCGTATTTGAGAATACCAAGGTTCAACTCAGCGAGGTGATGGCCTGCGGGCTGTTTCATTGTCTCAGAACGCCGCGATCACGGCCAGCAGGGACAAACCGACCACGCAGACAAATCCGATCATGAACATCGCAGAACGTGCAGGTTGGTTTTCTGTGCGGATGTGAACAATTGCCATGGCGACGCGGGATACGATGAACACTGACGCAAAGAAGTTCACCCAGAACGGCGCGGCCCCGGCCAGTATTGCTGCAATGGTTGCTGCAATGAAGGGACCGGAATTTTCAATCGCATTCATGAACGCGCGGTCCGCCCGATAGACGGCGTTGGCATAGTCCCGCTTTGGCTTACCACAATCACAACGATTTTCCGGCGTGCGCCCCTTTGTCGACAGCCCTGCGAGAATGAGACTGAGCAAAGCCCACAAACCGAGTGAAGCGATGGCGTGACTGTATTCAGCGAATTGCTGCATGGTGCATTCTCCTTGAAAAAACGAAACGCGAGGCCCGGAGCCAGTCGCAAATATTGATCAAATGTCCAGCATCAGTCCCACGAGGTTGTCCAAACCAACCCGCCGCTCAGCCGCCTTGCACACAGCCGGATCAAGAGGGCCACGCGAAGTATCCAATCTGAAAGGCTTGTTGTTCTCAGCATCGAACTCATTCGACAAACGTCGTGCTGCTGCCGCAACAGATTTAGACTTCACTGCAAAAAATTCGTCCGGCCGTGAAAATCGCAAGGCTGAAACAGCCGGCTCGACATCCGCATGCATATCAATCCGCGCACAGCCCTTTGCAAGGCGTCTGGCCAAAAACCGCGCCGCCAAAATCTCAGGCACCGGGTTCGCAACCAAAACTCGTTGAAAGCCATCCCGATTTACCTGCGCAAGGGGCATCTGTACGCCCCCAAACACACAAACGGCCACAACGATTAGAAATCTCACTCCGCCGCCACCGCCGCGCTCATCCGACCTGTACGCTTGTGCTTGATCCGGTCCTCTATCTCATCGCGGAAGTGCCGGATCAGACCTTGGATCGGCCAGGCCGCCGCGTCGCCCAAAGCACAGATCGTATGCCCCTCGACCTGCTTGGTCACGTCCAGCAACATGTCGATTTCCTCAGGCTCCGCATCGCCTGTCACCAATCGCTCCATGACCCGCATCATCCATCCCGTACCTTCGCGGCACGGCGTGCATTGGCCACAGCTTTCGTGCTTATAGAATTTCGACAACCGCCAGATTGCCTTGATCACATCGGTGTTGTTGTCCATCACGATCACCGCCGCCGTGCCGAGGCCCGAGCGTTGTTCGCGCAAATAATCAAAATCCATGATCGCGTCGCGCATTTGTGGGCCGGGGATCATTGGCACCGACGACCCACCGGGGATCACCGCCTTGAGATTGTCCCAGCCACCGCGAATACCGCCGCAGTGCTTTTCGATCAATTCCTCAAACCCAATGCTCATCGCCTCTTCGACGACACATGGGTTGTTCACGTGACCAGAAATCGCAAACAGCTTGGTGCCTGCATTGTTCGGACGGCCAAAGCCCGCGAACCATTCCGGCCCGCGCCGCAAGATTGTTGGTACAACGGCAATAGATTCCACGTTGTTGACTGTGGTCGGACAGCCATAAAGACCCGCACCCGCAGGGAAAGGCGGCTTCATCCGTGGCATGCCCTTTTTGCCCTCCAGGCTCTCCAGCAACGCGGTTTCCTCTCCACAGATATAGGCCCCGGCACCATGCGCCAGATAAAGGTCAAAATCCCACCCCGACTTGCAGGCGTTCTTGCCCAGCAGACCCGCTGCGTAAGCCTCATCAATCGCAGCCTGAAGCGCCTCCTTTTCGCGGATGTATTCGCCGCGAATGTAAATGTAGCAGGCATGCGCGTTCATCGCGAACGATGCGATCAAGCAACCCTCAACCAATGTATGTGGATCGTGGCGCATGATCTCGCGGTCTTTACATGTACCGGGCTCAGATTCGTCCGCATTCACTACCAGATAGGAAGGGCGGCCATCGCTTTCCTTGGGCATGAACGACCATTTCAAGCCGGTTGGGAAACCCGCACCACCGCGACCGCGCAGACCTGATGCCTTCATCTGGTCAACGATCCACTCGCGGCCCTTCTTGATGATGCCAGCCGTGCCATCCCAATGGCCGCGCCCCTGCGCGCCTTTCAGTGTGCGGTCATGCATACCGTAGATGTTGGTAAAAATGCGGTCTTTATCTTGAAGCATGACGCCTACCTTTGGTTTTCTTTGGCGGCCCGGCGGGCCTGCCACATCTGATAAATCACGACCATTGCCCAGAAAAGCGCCGCCAATGCTGCGAAATCAAACAGCAGGGCAAAGCGCCCCGGCAACCCCATCGCAGGGCCGACCCATTGTGCCGCCAGCCACAAAACCATCGTCACAGCAATGACCAAGCCAACGGTCTGGCCTTTGCGTGCAAGCGCTTTGTCGTCGGCGTTGGTCATGGATCACCCTGCCCCGGCTCAGGTCTTTTTCTTGCGCTTTGAGAATTCTGTCTCGCCACCCTTCGCCAATATCTTGGCCTGTGCGATCCAACCGTCGCGTTCAATCCGGCCCTTGAAACGCAAACGGGCATCGACCCATTCGATTTCCTTTTTGCGCCATCCCGCAACCTGATCGTAATGGTAAACGCCCAACTCGTTCAGGGTGCCTTCGAGCTTTGGCCCAACGCCGCTGATCAGCTTAAGATCATCCGCGCCGCCTGCGCGGGCTTTGCTCAGCATTTCTGGCTTGCCATCCGCCGCAACGGGCTTGCGCGCGGGCTTGGCGGCTGCTTTTGGCTTTGCTGCTGCCTTGGCTGGGGCGGCCGCCGCCGTCTTGGATGCAGTTTTTGCGGTCGCTGGCGCAGCTTCTGCTTTCTTGGCGGGTGCTTTCTTGGTGGCAGGTTTTTTGGCTGCCGGTGCTGCCACTGGTTCGGAACTGGTTGTCGCTGCCCCTGCCGATTTGGCCGCAGTCTTCTTCGCCGTTGTCTTTTTCGCTGCGGTCTTTTTGGCCGGTGCCGTCTTTTTTGCAGCGGGTTTTTTCGCCGCCGTCTTGTTGGCTGGATCGTTCGCAACAGGATCGCTCATCAAGCTTGACGCCGTGGTGTTTTGGTCCGTGCTGGCTGGGGCAGCAGTAGGTGCCGCAGCGCCCGCAGTTGTCGCTGTTGACGCACCCGCAGCGGATTGGCTTGCCGGGCGGCTTTGTGAAGCTGAGCTGCTGGATGCAGATGACGCTGTTTCAATCCCTGCGCACAGCAGTTTTTGCAAGAGCCATCCCGCGATCACCGCAACGATAATTCCGACAAAGACGGAAGATATGAAACCCCAACCGCCGATCCCCCACAAAATTACGGCCAAAAGCAATCCAATGCCGCCGCCCATATACCAGCATCGCTTTGTGCAGGCCTCTTTTTCGGATGTGTTACTCATCATTGTCCCTCTCCCCGCTTCTGCGGAAAATGCGGCTTATTTATAGATGCCGTCTTTCTTTGCGCGTTTCGAAAATTCGGTTTCGTCGCCTGAGGCCAGACTGCGGGCCTGATCGACCCAATTGTCCCGGCTCACGCGGCCTTTGAACCCTTCGAGGTTTTGATCCACCCATGCGACTTCATCTGCGCCCCATTTGGCGATCTGATCGTAGTGGTAAAACCCCATTGTGTTCAGCAAGGTCTCAAGCTTTGGGCCAACCCCTTTGATCAGTTTCAGGTCATCCGCACCCGCTTTACGCGGTGCTTTCATCGTGCGTGGCTTTTTGCCCGGAGCGTCATATTCTTGTACACCTGTGTCTGCTTTTACAGGTTTCGGGTCAGATTTCGATGGTGGCTTGGCCTTGGATTGCTTCTTAGCCTGCTGCACCGTCACCCCCGTCGCATCCGCAGGCTTTCCCTTGCTCGGAACGGGCCCGTTGGTGGATGGCTTGGCTTTCGGTTTCTTTGCCGAATTGGCCGGCTTACCCTGCCATGGGGTCAGCAGCGGCACTTCGGTGCCGTCAATGCGTTTGACCGTGTCACCGATGTCCACCGCCAATTGCACGCTGGCATTGTACTGCGTTTTACCGCTGTCATGGTCTTTCAGGCTGGTCAAACCGCTGAGCGGCTCCGCGGCGTAGCGGCCATTTTGCGGCCCCGGTATCGGCACCCTGCCCGCAGCCAGTTCATCCAGAATTTCATTCAGACGCGCGGTGGTCAGATCCTCATAGTAGTCCTTGCCGATCTGGGCCATCGGAGCGTTCGAGCAGGAGCCAAGACATTCGACCTCTTCCCAGCTGAATTTGCCATCACTGCTCAACTCATGTGCATGCTGCGCAATGCGCTCTTTGCAGACGGCCACCAGATCTTCGGCCCCGCAGATCATGCAAGAGGTGGTGCCGCACACCTGAATATGTGCCACAGAACCAACTGGTTGCAGCTGGAACATGAAGTAGAATGTCGCAACCTCGAGACCTCGAATATAGGCAAGGCCCAGCATCTCGGACACATGCTCAATCGCCGGACGGCTAAGCCAGCCTTCCTGCTCCTGCGCCCGCCACAACAGCGGAATGATGGCGCTGGCCTGACGGCCATCGGGATATTTGGTGATCTGCGCCTCAGCCCATGCCTGATTGGCAGGGGTGAAGGCAAAGGAGGCGGGTTGGTCTGGGTGTAGACGGCGGAGCATCAGAATAGGCTTTCGTGCATGCGGTGGCGACAGATGCCTCCGGCGGGAGTATTTTCAGCGAAAAGAAAAACGGGGCGGCTGATCACCGATCAATCTCCCCAAACACCACATCCATGGTGCCAATAATTGCGGCAACATCAGCCAACTGATGGCCCTTGGAAATGAAATCCATCGCCTGCAAATGCAAAAACCCCGGCGCGCGGATTTTGGCGCGGTATGGTTTGTTGGAGCCATCGGCAACGAGGTACACGCCAAATTCACCTTTGGGGGCCTCAACCGGGCAGTAGACTTCGCCCGCAGGCACGTGGAAACCTTCGGTATAAAGTTTGAAGTGGTGGATCAGGCTTTCCATGTCGGTCTTCATCGCAGTGCGCGATGGCGGGGTGATCTTGCCCCGCGCCAGCACATCGCCCTGCCCTTCGGGCGCGCGCAACTTCTCAATCGCCTGCTGGATGATGTAGGTCGACTGGCGCATTTCCTCCATCCGGCAGAGGTAACGATCATAACAATCGCCGTTCTTGCCCACCGGAATCTGGAATTCAAATTCGTCGTAACATTCATATGGCTGCGCGCGCCGCAGGTCCCACGCAAGACCAGAGCCGCGCACCATGACGCCACTGAACCCGTAATCCAGAATGTCCTGTTCGGTCACCACGCCGATGTCGGCATTGCGCTGTTTGAAAATCCGGTTTTCAGTCAGCAACCCATCGATATCGACCATGAAACCTTTGAGGAACTGTTCAGCCCATGCCTCAATATCATCGAGCAGGTCCGGCGTCAGGTCCTGATGTACCCCACCTGGGCGGAAATAGGCGGCGTGCAGACGCGCGCCACAGGCACGTTCATAAAACACCATCAACTGCTCACGCTCTTCAAAACCCCAGAGCGGTGGGGTCAGCGCCCCAACGTCCAGCGCTTGCGTGGTCACGTTCAGCAAGTGGTTCAGCACCCGTCCAATTTCACAGAACAACACGCGGATCAGCGAGGCACGGCGCGGCACGGGCGTATTCGTCAGCTTTTCGATCGCCAGACACCAAGCGTGTTCCTGATTCATCGGGGCGACGTAATCAAGCCGGTCAAAATACGGCAGGTTTTGCAGATACGTGCGGCTTTCCATCAGCTTTTCGGTACCACGGTGCAACAGGCCGATGTGAGGGTCGCAGCGTTCTACAATCTCGCCGTCAAGCTCCAGCACCAGCCGCAAAACGCCGTGCGCCGCAGGGTGTTGCGGACCGAAGTTGATGTTGAAGTTGCGGATTTTCTGTTCACCGGTTTGGAAGTCCGTGGAACCGTCGTCATAGGTGTTTGTGCGAATGTCGCCGTCCATCATGATCTCACTTTCACCAACTGTTCGCAAACCGTGTATCCAGTGGTCGATTTAGAAAAGGGCATCGCAGCAAGACGAGCTGTCAGTACTGCAGTCACCACAAAAATTCCGTCAAAAAGCAGTTCCATCACAGCTTCTCCAACTCTTGCAGCTTCATCCCCATCCACCACAGCAGAGCAATCGTGCCGAACGGCACCAGACAGGCCGCGGCCCAGTATTTATTGATGCCAAAGAACGGCAGCAGCTTGACCATCGGGATGGCCGTCAGTGCCGAAAGAATGAGCCACCACATGCCTTCCATTATTTCGCGTCCGCTTTGTCGTCACCCGGCAGGATGTATTCCGCACCTTCCCAAGGGCTCATGAAATCAAACTGGCGGTATTCCTGAACCAGCTTCACCGGCTCATACACCACCCGCTTTTCGACCTCGTCATAACGCACTTCGGTATAGCCGGTGGTCGGAAAATCCTTGCGCAGCGGATAGCCGCGAAAGCCGTAGTCGGTCAGGATGCGGCGCAAATCAGGGTGGCCGGAAAACAGGATACCGAACATGTCAAAGACTTCGCGCTCGAACCAATTGGCCGAGGGGTGTACATCGACCAGCGATGGCACCATATCCTTTTCCCGCACCGCGACACGCAAACGGATGCGGTGGTTCTGGTACATGCTGAGGAAGTGATAGACGACATCAAACCGTTTGGCGCGGCCTGTGTAATCGACCGCTGTGATGTCCACCAGCGTGGAGAACCGGCAGGTGGCATCGCCTTTCAGGAACTCCACCAGTCCGGCGATATTGGTCAGCGTCACGTCCATGTTCAGCTCGCCTTGGGTCACGTCCCAGGCCAGCACACAATCGGGGCGCTTGGCCTCGATATAGGCACCAAGTTCCTGCAGTTGATCGCTCATCGTACAATCGTCCCTGTCCGGCGCATCTTTCGTTGCAATTGCAAGATACCATAGAGCAGCGCTTCGGCCGTGGGCGGGCAGCCCGGCACATAAATATCTACCGGCACAATCCGGTCACAGCCGCGCACCACGGAATAGCTGTAGTGATAATACCCACCACCATTGGCGCAAGACCCCATCGAGATTACATAGCGCGGCTCCGGCATCTGGTCGTATACCTTGCGCAGTGCGGGGGCCATTTTGTTGGTCAGTGTTCCGGCGACAATCATCAGGTCGGATTGACGTGGGCTGGCGCGCGGCGCTGTGCCAAAGCGTTCCAGATCATAGCGTGGCATTGAGGTGTGCATCATCTCAACCGCACAGCAGGCCAGACCGAATGTCATCCAATGCAGCGAACCTGTTCTGGCCCAGTTGATGATGTCGGCGGTCGATGTGACAAGGAAACCCTTGTCCTGCAATTCTGCATTCAGATTCTGCGTGGCTACGTCCCGGTCCATGCTTGCGGTTGCGGGACTATGCGTTTCAGTTACTGCCATTCCAACGCCCCCTTCTTCCATTCATAGGCGAACCCGGCGGTCAGCACCGCAAGGAACACCATCATCGACCAAAAACCAACCATGCTGACCTCTTGAAAGGCCACGGCCCAAGGGAACAAAAACGCAATCTCCAGATCGAAGATGATGAACAGAATCGATACCAGATAGAACCGCACGTCAAATTTCATCCGCGCATCATCAAAGGCGTTGAACCCACATTCATAGGCAGACACTTTTTCAGGGTCCGGATTGCGCACGGCCAGAACCACAGCAGCAAGGATCAAAACGATCCCCAAACCGATGGCAACGGCCAGAAAAACGAGGATTGGCAGGTATTCCCGCAGCATGTCGTCCAAGGGGTGGCTCCTTTAGCGGTGCGTGGTCTTTGATCTTGGGCAAAGACCGGTGCAGAACAGACTTGAAACGGGTTTAACCGTGGCAGTCAGTGGGGTCAACGGGCGCGACGGCGGAAAGCGGGGGCATTTCGGGGTCTCCCCTGCCGATCATGAGGCACATGCGCCAAATCAATCCCTCACCTTGTCCATCCATTTGGCGATCATTGTGTGTTGGACGTTGGCCTGTGCATAGACCCGGTAAAAACCAACCAATTCGCGCACAGGGCCCGAGATGCGGTCAAACCCTGAAATGAACGCGACGATAACGCCAACCTGCGTCTCGCCCATCATCACCATGTATCCACCATAAAGCAGCACTGACAGCGGGCCCAATGAATTGAGCAGGTTGAGAACCGCCTTGAGCACGAACTTGAGCATGTTGAACCGCAATCGGTTCGAAAATATTTTCTTGAGGATCGGCAGATCGCCACCGTCTGGTGTGGCGTCAAGTTCTGACACCTCATCACCAAGCGTGCGCATATAGCCCACATGGCGTTCCACCAGTTTATTGAGATACTTTTGCATAAATGGCGTCACAATGATCTGAGGGACCATGAACCCAACGGCAAAAAGGGCAATTGAGGGTTCGACCACAGCCATATAGCCCAGCACGCCCAGCAGCAGCGCCACATTGGCACAGGATTGCGACAGCCCCTCGCCCACAAAACCGCCCAGTTTGTCCACCTCGGTCCCGATGATGGACACGACCCGCCCGCTGTTTTCGTCGCCATCCTCATCAACGGCATTGCCATAAAGGCCCAAGAGATGCCGGCGGGTGTAAAGGTTGGTGCTTTCGGTCATCCAGACCTGATAGGTGTTCAAGGCAAACTTGACCGCCTGATGCAGGACAATGATGCCAAGATAGTACATGCCAAACTGCAAGAGCAGGGGCACATTCTGGGTCTCGACAACCTCGTTCACGATCCGCCGCTGTAATTCAATCGGCGCGAGGTTCAAAGCCGCAACCACCACGGCCAGCAGGCAGGCCCAAACCTGATGCCAACGCGTCATCCGCCAGACAAAGGCCAACAGCGACGAAACCGCAGCATCGTCGCCGGTTTTTTCGATCTCACGTTCCTTGAAAAAGAAACTCAATAATTTCATCTGATACCAATCAGCGCAAATCAAAAAGGGAAAGCAGTTTACCTTAATTAAACAGCTGATCTAACGATAGCGCTGCCCCGCCAAGCATCAAGCGGCCTGTCGGCGCGCCGCGGCAAAAGAAATCAATCGGCGGCTTTTTTCGTCCCACAGATCAAGGCTGGCGCATTTCAGGCTTTGCATGAATGTCATCCGGCTGCATTCCACCAATTCACGGTGGTCATTGAGGACCTCAGACAACCGATAAAACGGGATACGGCTATAAAGGTGGTGGACGTGGTGGATGCCAATATTGGCTGTGAACCAGCGCAGAATGGGCGGCAGGTCATAGTGCGAACTGCCGTGCAGCGCCGCCTCGTGCAACTGCCATTTCTCGTGATTTTCCCAATGGGTCGTCTCAAACTGGTGCTGTACATAAAACAGCCACACACCCACCGAGGCCGCGATCAATGTTGTCGGCAAAAACACCAGGAAAAGTGCCTGCAGCCCGCCAAAATAGATGATCACAGTCAAAACTGCGGCAATTGCCAGGTTTGTGGCCATCGCGGACACCCAATAACGGCCCTGATTCATCAGACCCAATGGCAACCGGTACTCAAGAATGAAAAGATACGCAGGCCCGATCCCGAACAACACCAGTGGATGGCGGTAGGCGCGGTACAAGAACCGGCCAAAGGCAGTGCGCTGGTGATATTCCTCAACCGTCAGGGTCATGACATCGCCAATGCCGCGCTGATCCAGATCGCCGGCATGGCTGTGGTGAATGGAATGAGTCCGACGCCATACATCATAGGGCGTCAAGGTTATCACGCCCAGCGCCCGACCGATCCAGTCGCTGACATTGCGGTTACCAAAGAAAGACCCATGGCCACAATCGTGCTGGATGCAGAACAAGCGCAACAGAAATCCGCCGTTCAAAGCCGAAAGTAAAAAGGCCCCAAGATAGCTGTACTGCGCAACCCAGCACGCTGCGATCCACAAAACAACGAATGGCACAAGGCTGACTGCCAATTCAAAGCTACTGCGCAAAGTGTTTGGTTCACGGTAACTCGCCAGTATTTTGACCCAATCGCGGGCGGCGGCGGCGGCGGGAGTGTTGTGCGTTATTTCTGCCATGTCCTGCTTCTTTTGGTTTTGCCAACCCGGATAGCCTAATGCAGATACATAGCAAGTGTTAAAGCCGCTTTGACCGAAAAGACATCGATTTTGGGGCCATCTGCCGCGTCATTTGGGTAACTGTTGCAACGGTTAAGTCACCCAGGCGGCCTTGCGTTTGTCGAAAAACGCGCCGATGCCCTCGGCTGCTTCGTCGGTTTCCCACCGTGCGGCCAGGGCCGCGATGGTGTGGGCCACAACCGCATCGTCAATCCGCGGCCCCAATTCCCGGGCCAGTTTTTTGGCCGCGGCCACAGCCCCCGGCGCACAGGAAAGATAGGGCGTGACCTCTGCCTCAATGGCCGCATCCAGTTCTGCCAGCGGAACGGCGCGCGCCAGCAATCCCAGATCAACGGCCTCAGCCGCGCCAAAAAGCCGTGCCGACATGAACACCCGGCGCGCCCGCCCTTCGCCCATCCGGGCCAACACGTATGGCCCGATGGTCGCGGGGATGATCCCCAGCCGGGTTTCGGTGAACCCCATCTTCAGGGTATCAACGCCAATTGCCACGTCGCAGACGCTTGCCATGCCGACGCCACCACCAAACGCATTGCCCTGGACCCGGCCAATCAGCGGCTTTGGCAAGGTATTGAGCGCCCCCAGCATCGCGGCCAGCTTGCCCGCCTCTTTTGACCGGGTTACCGCATCCATACCCGCCTGATCGCGCATCCACCCCAGATCACCACCTGCGCAAAACGACGTGCCCGCCCCGGTCAAGACAACAACCCGCACGGCAGCATCAGCAGCCAGTTGTGCCGCGGCCTGCGTGAGTTCTGCCAACATATTGGCTGACATCGCGTTGTGCTTTTCCGGCCGGTTCAGCGTCAGGGTCGCGACACCGCGCCCATCCACATCCAAGCTGATTGTGTCAAACATTGTCCGCTCCCTGCATTAATTCTGGGGGCAAACCCGGCACCGCGCGCCCGGCTCTTTGCCAATCCTCAAATATCCATACCATCCGGTCGACGAACCAGATCTTGGGCAGCATGGCCAAAGCCGTGCCAAACACCGCCCCTTCCCACCGCAAACCCCAAAGACCCCATGTCATGATGACGATGCCCGGCAACGTGAGCCAGCCCAGCACCAAGGCGGCGCGCTGATGATGGGCAGGCAGCTCTGTCTTGTGCTCAAGGTAAATCCGCTCGCCGTAAACGCCCTTGCTCATCCAGTTATCAATGTTTTTGGGTGGTGCAAAAGCGCGCGGGTTGAACCAGATCCACGCAATCGCCACGACAACCGCAATCACCGCCCCCCAGCCAAGCCACACACGGCTCCAGACTGCCAGACTGAAGAGCGGCAGTCCCGTGGCCATCCGGGTCCAGCCGGACCAAGGGTTCGCATGACGTGCCCAAACGACATCGTTCATGCCCATCAACCGCTCGGCCCAGGCCGCCAATTTCATGCCGTCCGCATCATCTGAGCCATCGCTGCGGCATCATCCAGTACGGATTGGTCAAGGCCCGTCTGATAGCCAAGTGCCGTCAGATGACGGTTCACCGCCTCTGTTGCCACATTGCCTGGCGAACCGGGGGCATATGGACAGCCACCAAGCCCGCCCACGGCAGCGTCAAACACCCGCACGCCCATCGACAGCGACGCATCGATGTTGGCCATCGCACGGCCCTTGGTGTCATGGTAATGCCCGGCCAACCGGCCCGCCGGTACCACGTCGCGCACCGCCAACAACATACGCGCAATGCTGTCTGGAGTGCCTGCGCCAATGGTATCGCCCAGCGATATCTCGTAACATCCCATCGAAAAGAGTTTATCGGCAACCTTTGCCACATCAGCCGGGGCAATCGGGCCATCGTAGGGACATTCAACCACACAAGACACATACCCGCGCACGGGGATATCAACATGTCGCGCTTCTTCGAGTATGGGCGCAAACCGTTCGAGCGATTCCGCGATACTAGCGTTGATGTTCTTTTGGCTGAACCCTTCGGAGGCAGAGCCAAAAACAGCGATCTCATCGGCACCAGCGGCCAGCGCGTCTTCGTACCCCCGCATGTTGGGCGTCAGCGCCGCATAGCGCACGCCTTCCGAGCGGGTGATCTTGGCCAGAACCTGCCCCGATCCTGCCATCTGTGGCACCCATGTCGGACTGACAAAACTGGCGCATTCGATCCGAGAAAAACCAGCCTGCGAAAGGCGATCAATCAGCGCCACCTTCTTGTCTACAGAAATCTCGCGCGCTTCGTTTTGCAGACCGTCCCTTGGACCGACCTCAAAAATCTCACATGGTCCCAAACTCATCGCGTCCCCCTATTTGATCCGGCCCTTTTCGTGACCGTGTATGGACAAACCTTAACCTTGCTTCATTCGACAGGCCAAGGCGGATAAAAGTCTTTTTCGTATATCCCACCGTTTTCAGGCAGCGATTTACCAAAACTCACACGCTCAGTGATCCGATCATACCATTCCGAGACCGCCGGATGCCTGTCCAAAGTCACAAAGTAGCGCGACATGTAAACCGCTTGACCCACAGAGATGTCCGCCGCCGAAAACCCAGAGGTCAGCATGTAGTCGCGGTTTTCAATCGGGGTGCTTAACCGCGCCTCAAGCGCATCATAGCATTTGGCGACCCGCGCTGCCTCCAGCTTCATCACGATGGGGCTGCGCATATGATCCTCGCGCAGCGCAATGTGTTGCTGTGTCAGGGCGGCCGTATGTTGGCTGATGGTCTCGGCGAAATGCACCCAGACCAGCCATGCCATCCGGTCAGGCGCATTGACCGGCCTGCCCAGCCGATCCGGGCTGAACCGTTCACATAAATATTGCGTGATCGCCCCTGTCTCAAACATCCGCTCGCCGTCGATTTCAAGCGCAGGAACCCGGCCCGCTGGCGAGAGGCTGAGGTATTCAGGATCTCGCAGGCTCTTGTCAAAGGCATGCAGTTTGACGTGAAACTCGACATCCAACTCATGCAGCAACCACAAGGTGCGCATTGACCGGGTTTGGGGGCTGTGGTGCAATGTGATCATAGTTTGTCCATCATAGACCTTGTATCCCGGTATTGCGCGGCTGTGCCAACCCCCGACAAGAGTTGCGCGCGATAAAGCCGCGCGGTTTTTGCCAATGCACATATCCGCTGTGCCCTCATGCGGCTGCTGCTTCTTCCGCCTCCAGCCGCACCAGGGCGGCCCCTGCTTCGACTTGATCCCCTGCGGTTGCCAGCACCTCGGCCACCACACCATCGCGTGCCGCCAGCAACGAATGTTCCATCTTCATCGCCTCCAGCACCGCCAGCCTGTCGCCTTTTGCCACAGCCTGACCCACCTTTGCATCAACACTGCGGACCAGACCCGGCATCGGTGCTTCGACCAGATTGCCATCGCCATGCGCGCCAGCGGCCCTTGCCAGCGGATCAATCAGGGAAAAGACCATTCCGTGGTTTTCAAAGATGGTAATGGTCTGACCCGCAACCGCGACCTGCGCCGCCAATTGCCCGTCAATCTGCCACTGGCCGCCAATCCGCTCGGCGGTCACATCCTGATCGCCTAGCGTCCAGATCTGCCTATCCGGTGACAGCACGCGCACTTTGATCACCTGCTCTTGATCCGCCCACGCCAACATCACCTGCCGCCGCAAGGGCCGCCAGAGGGTGAATCCAGTCTCAGGCCCCGTTTCCAACAGCCCAAGGGCCGCCATGCCCGCCAGCGCCACATGGCGTGGCGCGATTTGTGGCACCATGGTAAGCGCGTCAATGTCGCGCGCGATCAGTCCGGTATCGACATCGCCCTGAGCGAACCCTTTATGCCCTGCCAAAGCACCGAGGAATGCCAGATTGGTCACCGTGCCGCCCACCTGACATCCCGCCAGCGCCGACCGCAAACGCGACAGGGCGATCGAACGGTTTGGTCCATGCACCACGATCTTGGCAATCATCGGGTCGTAAAACGGACTGATCGTATCGCCCGCCCGCACGCCACTGTCAGCACGGCTACCCAGGGCAAATTTCAGATGCGTCAGCGTACCGGTGGCAGGCAAGAAACCCTTTGGCACGTCCTCTGCATAAAGCCGCGCCTCAAAGGCATGGCCGGTGATGCTCAATTCGTCCTGGCGTTTGGGCAACCCGCCCCCTGCCGCCACCCGCAACTGCCATTCGACCAAATCGACACCTGTGATCATCTCTGTGACCGGATGTTCAACCTGCAAGCGCGTGTTCATTTCCATGAAAAAGAACCCATCCGCGCTGAGCCCGCCGGACCCATCCACAATGAATTCAACCGTCCCGGCCCCGGCGTACCCAATGGCCTCGGCCGCTTTGACTGCGGCCTGCCCCATCGCCTCGCGCATCGTTGCGGTCATTCCGGGCGCAGGTGCTTCTTCGATCACCTTCTGATGGCGGCGCTGCAGGGAGCAATCGCGCTCAAACAAATGCACGGCCTGAGTGCCATCGCCAAAAACCTGCACCTCAATATGGCGCGGTTTAGTCACAAATTTTTCAACCAGCACATCCGTATTGCCAAAGGCAGTCTTGGCCTCGGACCGGGCTGATGCCAATGCGCTTTGAAATTCCTTGGCCTTTTCGACCAAACGCATCCCCTTGCCGCCACCGCCAGCAACGGCCTTGATCAGCACCGGATAGCCGATCTTGTCTGCTTCCGCCTCCAGCAACGCATCATCCTGATCGGACCCGTGATAGCCCGGCACCACTGGCACGCCTGCCTTGATCATCAACGCCTTGGCCGCGTCCTTGAGGCCCATCGCCCGAATGGCCGACGCCGAGGGCCCGATGAAGGTCAGCCCGGCCTTTTCAACCGCTTCGACAAAATCGGGGTTCTCAGACAAAAACCCATAGCCCGGATGGATCGCCTGCGCGCCCGCATCCAAGGCCGCCTGTATGATCACATCCCCTTGCAGATAGGATTCTGCCGGAGCCGATCCGCCAACATGCACAGCCAAATCTGCCATCTGCACGTGCTTGGCCCGCGCATCAGCGTCCGAATAAACAGCCACACAGCGCACACCCATCGCTTGCGCCGTTTCCATCACCCGACAGGCAATTTCGCCCCGGTTCGCAATCAAAATCGTGTCAAACATCAGCCAAAATCCTCAACCATTTTAAACCGCTCGCACATCAGCTTCATATCCGGTGCAAACACACCAGCACGCCGAAAATACGCCTCATATCCTTTGCGCCAATGCTCAAGATCGCGAAACTCGCCTTGGGCGGCGACAAATTCGGCATCCATTTCATCAAAACGCCGCGTTTGTACCTCTACCGTTTCGGTCATGACCGCTGGCGTACCATCCCAATTGAGCGCAATGTCCCGACGTCCCACCTCGGGCCATGCATCGCCACCATCGCCGTAAACGGACGCCGCATCGCAGGTCGCCGTTTTGTGACCACTGCGCACCAAAGCCAGAATCTGGGCGCACAGCTCGGGCCCATCGCCAAACCGAAAGGTTTCCGCGTCCGGGTTGGCATCTATGATCTGCTGCAACGTTTTTGTCATGTTCCATCCTTACATTCTGAAAATGCCGAATTTCGTCTCTTCGATTGGCGCGTTCAGCGCCGCAGACAGGCTCAGAAACAGCACGTCCCGGCTCTTGCGCGGATCAATAACGCCATCGTCCCAAAGCCGCGCAGACGCATAAAGCGGGTGCGATTGTTCTTCGAACATATCAACTGTGGGCTGCTTGAACTTGGCCTCATCCTCGGCGCTCCACGTCTCGCCCGCCCGCTCAATCGCGTCCCGTTTCACCGTGGCCAACACACCCGCCGCCTGCGGTCCGCCCATGACTGAGATGCGTGAATTGGGCCATGTCCACAAGAACCGAGGGCTATAGGCGCGTCCGGCCATGCCATAGTTGCCAGCGCCAAAAGAACCGCCCACCAGCATGGTAATTTTTGGCACATTGGTGCAGGCCACCGCCGTCACCATCTTGGCTCCATGCCGCGCAATGCCTTCGTTTTCATACTTTCGCCCAACCATGAATCCGGTGATGTTTTGCAAGAAAACCAAAGGGATACCGCGTGCTGAGCAAAGTTCGACAAAATGCGCGCCCTTTTGCGCGGATTCCGAAAACAGCACACCGTTGTTGGCGATGATCCCGATGGGACATCCCTTGAGATGCGCAAATCCGGTCACCAATGTCTCGCCAAAACGCGGCTTGAATTCGTCAAAGCGTGATCCATCCACCGTGCGCGCGATCACTTCTCGGATGTCATAGGGCGTGCGCAGATCGCCGGGCACAACGCCCAAAACCTCATCCGGGTCATAGGCGGGGTCCTCGGGCGTTTCCCATTGAACTGTCGCGGGTTTGGCACGGTTCAGAGACGCCACCGCCCGCCGCGCCAAGGCCAACGCATGGGCGTCATCCTCGGCCAGATAATCCGCAACCCCCGAAAGGCGCGTATGCACATCGCCGCCGCCCAGATCCTCAGCCGTCACAACCTCGCCCGTCGCGGCCTTGACCAAGGGCGGTCCGGCCAAAAAGATCGTGCCTTGTTCCTTTACGATGATCGTCACATCCGACATTGCAGGCACATAGGCCCCGCCAGCGGTACAGGACCCCATCACCACGGCAATCTGTGGAATGCCCTTGGCGCTCATCCGGGCCTGATTGTAAAAGATCCGACCAAAGTGGTCACGGTCCGGGAACACTTCATCCTGATTGGGCAGGTTCGCACCACCTGAATCCACCAGATAAAGACACGGCAGATTGTTCTGTTCGGCAATCTCTTGGGCACGCAGGTGTTTTTTGACCGTCATCGGATAATACGTGCCGCCTTTCACCGTGGCGTCATTACACACCACCATGACCTCAAGCCCGTGCACCCGACCAATGCCCGCAATCACACCCGCACAAGGGGCCGCCCCGCCATACAGCCCATGCGCCGCCGTCGCCCCGACCTCCAAGAACGGCGACCCCGGATCAAGCAAGTTCGCGACACGCTCACGCGGCAACATCTTGCCCCGACTTTCATGGCGCGCACGTGATTTTTCACCACCGCCAAAGGCTGCGGCCTCAGCCGCTTGGCGCACGGTTTCAAGGGCCTCGAGGTGTGAGGTTTGGTTTGCCTTGAAAGCCTCAGAGGATGGGAGAGCTTGGGATATGAGTTTCATTGGATAGCCTCTAATTTTCAAATACGGGTGGCATCAACGGGCCTGCACGTGGGTTTCGTTCCAGCCTCACGATACGGTAGGACAGGAACCTGCCGATCACATAACTTACAGGTGCCGCAACACAAACGGCCAAGATGATCAGCGGCAGTCTGCCACTATAGGGATCGTTGCCGCTTTGAATTTGCTCGATGCTACGCAGAATTTCCTCTGTGTTCATACCATTCCACGATGGCGGTCCTGCGAGGGCGGACTGGTGCAAAGCCCAGTTCATAATTGCATAGAAAATCGCGCAGGCTATGCCCCAGCAAAAAACTTCCAACTTAACCATCGTTCCCTTAGGGACACACAAGTCCATCTTACAACTATAGCAGCGGACTTTCCCCAGTTCCGGCTCCTTGTACATCTTAAAGTAGTTCCCGTAACTTTTAACGAAGAACGGCCAAATTCGGTTGATCCAAAGCAACTTGCGCACATGCCAGTATTCCTGCCGTGATTTGCAATTGGGGCAACGGAAACCTGCAGCAGAGTTGATAAGGCTGGTCATGCCGCACCCTCCGCCAAAGCCATCGCCTTCAATTCCTTCCGAATAACTTTCCCCGTCACGGTCATCGGCAAGGCCTCAAGAAACGCAACTTCCCTTGGGTATGAATAGCTTGCCAGCCGTTCCTTCACCCAATTCTGCAATTCCCGCGCCCCGACATCCGATCCTGCCTTACGCACCACATAGGCCTTTACCACCTCGGTCCTCAATGCATCAGGTTTGCCCACGACCCCAACCGTAGCGACCCCGGGATGCATCATCAGGCAATCCTCAATCTCAGCCGGGCCAATGCGGTATCCGGCGGACGTAATCACATCATCCTCGCGCCCGACAAAGCGCAGGTACTCGCCCTCCCACAGACCCCGATCCCCGGTGATCAACCAGTCACCGCGAAACTTGGCTGCCGTTTCATCGGGCCTATTCCAATAGCCCAGCATCATTGACGCGGACCCTCGCCGCACAGCCACATCCCCTTCGTCCAGCGTTGGCCGACCTGCTTCATCAACCACCGCGACATCATGCCCCGGCACCGCCTTGCCGATACAACCCGCCTTTGCGGGGAAATCAGCGCCACAACTGCTCGCCACCATGTTGCATTCTGTCTGGCCATAGAATTCATTGATATCTAAACCGAATGCGTTTCGGCCCCAGTTCAGCATCTCTGCGCCCAAGGGTTCCCCGCCACTGGCAACAGACCGCAAACCGGGCAGCGACACGTTCGCGGCCCTGAGCATCCGCAGCGCCGTCGGAGGGAAAAACACATTCCGCACATCCCCGCACGCGATCACATCTGCGCAGCCCTCTGGCGAAAATTTCGCCATCCGCGCCGCGACCACCGGCACGCCCAGCGCCAATCCCGGCATCAACACATCAAAGAGCCCGCCAATCCACGCCCAATCCGCCGGAGTCCAAAGGCAATCACCGGCTTGGCCCAAATGATCATGGCTCAGGGCCACCCCCGGCAAATGCCCCGTCAGCACGCGGTGGCCGTGCAACGCCCCCTTGGGGCTGCCAGTGGTCCCAGAAGTATAGATCAGCACCGCAGGGTCGTCCGGGCCCGTGTCGGCAAAGGCAATCGGATCACCTTTGACACCAGCCTGCTCCACCAGCCACGATTCCGCTAGATTGCCCAGCAATGCGGCCCCCTCTTCATCGGTCAGAACCAGTGCCACACCCGCGTCACCGCACCGCGACGACAGGGCATCACGCTTGAAAAGCTTGAACAAAGGCGCTGAAATCGCACCAATTTTCCAGATTGCCAGATGGGCAGCGGCGCACCACGGTGACTGCGACAGCAACACACCAACCCGGTCCCCGGGGTGTACCCTATGCACAAGCGCGCGCGCCAGATCGTCGGTCATTTGTTCCAGCGCACCAATGGTCACATCGCGCCGCGTCTCTCCGGTCAGATCAACAACAGCCAAAGCATCGGCAGGATGAGCCAAACACTGTGCGGCCATGTTCAGCCGCGCCGGAATGTCCCATTGTCCGTTCTGATCCAAGCCCGGCAGCATTATCCGGTCACCTGTCCGTTGCGGCCAGCGCAAGCGCCTGCTGCCCGGTCAGTTCCAGCCAGCAGGCCACAGTCGCCGGGCCGCCTCCGGTGCCACCGCCCCATTTGCTGCGTTCATAATCGCAGGATGCGTCGCGAAACGTGATCCATGCGCGTTGCATGGCGCGCAAAGCGGTGGCCTGTGAGGGAACGGTCGCCCCGATATCACGCATCTCGGCGTCAATTTGTTTGGCTTCGGCCATCCGCAACTGATAGTTCTGGTTCAGCATCCGGTCCCAAAGCTGCCATTCGGCGTCGAGACACCCGCCTATGCCCACGGTTGTCCCACCCAATTCTGTGTTTATACAGGCCGACGATGACAGGCCGATACAGGCTTTTTGCGCGTCGGGATTGGCGGCATATTGCAGGCATTGCAGGGTTTGCACATCTGAATAGGGCAAATCCTGCGCCAAAGCGGGGCTGGCCAACAGGGCGGCGATGACAGCAAAACCTTTCACCCCATCGCCCCCATCATCTCGCGGCCCACCAACATGCGGCGGATCTCAGACGTGCCGGCCCCGATCTCCATCAACTTGGCATCGCGGAAAATACGGCCCACCGGGTTGTCAGACAAATACCCTGCCCCGCCCATCGCCTGCACAGCCTGATGCGCCTGCACCATTGCTTGCTCTGACGCGTAAAGGCAGCAGGCCGCCGCATCCTGACGTGTCACATCGCCCCGGTCACAAGCCTTGGCAACCTCATAGACATAGGCGCGTGCCGAATTCATCGCGGTGTACATATCGGCCATCTTGCCCTGCATCAGTTGGAAACTGCCAACCGGCTGACCAAACTGCTTGCGCTCTGCCATATAGGGCATGATTTCATCCAGGCAGGCCGCCATGATACCAAGGCCGATGCCCGCCAAGACGACTCGTTCATAATCAAGGCCAGACATAAGCACACGCACGCCCTTGCCCTCTTCGCCCAGCACATTTTCAAACGGCACTTCGCAATCGTCAAAGATCAGCTCCGCGGTGTTCGAACCGCGCATGCCCAGCTTGTCAAAGTGGTTGCTGGTACTGAAGCCCTTCATCGACTTTTCGATCAGAAATGCGGTGATGCCTTTTGATCCGGCATCCATATCTGTCTTTGCATAGACCACCAGCGTTTCGGCGTCCGGGCCATTGGTGATCCAGTATTTATTGCCGGATAGCCGAAAATGATCGTTTCGCTTTTCGGCGCGCAATTTCATGCTGACCACATCGCTGCCCGCACTTGTTTCAGACATCGCCAATGCGCCCACATGTTCGCCCGAGCATAATTTGGGCAGATACTTTGCCTTTTGCTCTGCCGTGCCATTCAGCTTGATCTGATTTACGCAAAGGTTTGAATGTGCGCCATATGACAAAGAGACCGACGCCGAAGCCCGCGCGATTTCCTCAACCGCAACGGTGTGCGCGACATACCCAAGTCCTGATCCGCCAAATTCTTCGTCAACGGTCATGCCAAGAAGGCCCAGTTCACCCATTTCCGTCCAAAGTTCAGCGGGAAATTCATTTTTGCTGTCGATGTCGGCGGCCATCGGCTTGACCCGCTCCTGCGCCCAGCGGTGCACCATCTCGCGCAGCGCGTTAACATCTTCACCCAGATCAAACTGCATGCTGGCGTTGAACATTGACTTCCCCCAAATTTATTGAACGCTTGTTCATTACTTACGCAACAAGCCGTTTTCCGTCAAGCATTTTGCTCCATACGGAACCGCAAGCGCTGTGTCGTCGTTAGCCCTGCGAAGACGATAACATGATTTAGCAAAGAGAGCAGAAAATGACCGATACATTGAAAGAGAAATTCTGGGACCGCCTTGAAGACACCCGCACGGGCATGATGGCCGCAGATGGCGCACGCGCCGTACCGATGAGCCACTATGTCGTTGAAGACGCAAAAGAACCGGTGATCTGGTTTATCACGGCAAAAGGCACCGATCTTGCCAAGGCGGCAACAACGGGTGCAGCAGGAGAATACATCATATCCAGCAATGACGAGGCGCTTTACGCCCGCATTGAAGGTCATGTCAGCGTCTCAACCGATGCCGCAAAGCTGGATGAAATTTGGAACGGGATCGCGGCCGCGTGGTTTGAGGGTGGCAAACAGGATGATGATGTTCAATTGATCCGCTTTGATCTGACCGAGGCCGAAGTCTGGGCAACCGGTGGCAGCCTCAGGTTTCTTTATGAAGTCGCCAAGGCCCATCTCACCGACAGCAAACCTGACATGGGCGACCATGGCACCATCCATTTCAAAGCGGCTTGATTTGAAACGTCTCAATCCCTCTCCGATTTCGGAGGGGGATTATTCTTGCGACTGATAGACTGCGCTCACCTCTGCCCGGATGATCCGGGCGATCAACGCGCAGTCCTCAAGACTGAATGTCAGCGGCACACGCATGTCCACGATCCCGGCCAAAATCGCATCGCTTGCTGGCATCCGGGGTGCATCGACATACCGCCATGAATCGTAGCGGCTGGTAAAGCCAACCGGCTCGGCTCCGCCGAACCATTTCAATTCGACCCCGCGTGCGGCACAGCGTTTCAATACCTCGCGCACGGCGTCCTCGGCCCAGTCTTTCAGCAAGAACTGAATGGACGAGCCAACGATCACCTCTTGCGCGGGGCGGTCAATGACCGTCAGGCCCGGCGTGTCGCGCAGTCCTTTTTCAATTTCATAATACCGCGCATTCCAGCGCGTACGTTGCGCATCAAGTTTACGCAACTGCGGACGCAGGATCGCCGCGCGCAGATTGTCCATGCGTCCGGATATATTGGGGGTTTCATACCGTATGGTCTCAAACGCCTCTTTCCGAGGACCCGCCGCGTGGCGTTCATAAAGCATGTAGGATCCCGACAGGATGATCGCCCGCGCCGCAACCTCGGCGTCATTGGTCACAAACAAGCCGCCCTCGCCGGAATTTACATGCTTATAGGTCTGGCAGGAATAGCACCCGATCTTGCCTTGGGTGCCTGATGCCACGCCGTTCCATGAGGCACCCATCGTATGCGCGCAATCCTCAATCACTGTGACACCTGCCGCATCACAAATCGCCATCAACGCGTCCATATCTGCCAGATGGCCCCGCATGTGGCTGAGCAGCAGCACATCCGCCTGGTCCGCCTTGGCAGCCAGATCATCGAGATCAATCACCAATTGGTCCGTCACCCCGACAAACACAGGCACGGCCCCCACGGCGGCAATGGCCCCCGGCACCGGGGCAAGGGTGAACGTATTCGTCAGCACCTTATCACCGGGCTTAACGCCAACGGCGCGCAAGGCGGTTGCCATGGCATAGCCCCCAGATGCCACCGCAAGGCAATACTTCGCACCAACCTGGGCGGCAAACTCCTGCTCCAACAGCGCGGTTTCGGCCACCTCTCCTGGTGCCGTGTTATAGCGATGCAATCGTCCATGCCGCATCACGGCAATCGCCGCCTCAATCCCGTCTTCGGGAATGGCTTCCTGCTGGGTAAAACTTCCCTTGAATATCTCACTCATGCCACAGCCTTTCCCATTAACCGTTCTACGATGCCGTGCAGGTCTGCATAATCGTCCAGCAGCGCCTCTGGCTCAAGTGCGGCCATATCACCACCAGCCGGACCGAATGTCACCAGAACACAAGGCACGCCCGCGGCCCGTGCGGTTTTGCGGTCGGTGTCCGTGTCACCGATCAAAATACAGCGGGCCGGATCGCCGCCCGCACGCCGCGCGGTTTCAAACAAATGTTCCGGGTCAGGTTTGCGCACCGGCAATGTGTCAGCACCAAGCATCGCCCCAAAGGCATCCCGCACACCCAAACGTGTCAGCAGTAAATCCGCCAGCCTTTCGGGCTTGTTGGTGCAGATTGCCACCCGGTACCCGCCCCCTCTCAGTGCCGCAACCGCATCCATCGCACCGGGGTAAAGCACCGTATGGGTGTCGATGTCGGCCGCATAAGCCTCAAGCAATACTGGATAATACTGGTCAATCGTGGCCGCATCATCAGCGCGCCCCAACCGCTGCATCCCTAAGGTCAGCATCGCACGGCCACCGCGCAGGGCGGTTCCCGCATCAGCGGCTGCATCCAGCATATCACCGGCCCCCATGTCGCGAAAACACACATTGGCAGCAGCGATCAGATCACCACTGGTGTCCGCCAGCGTGCCATCAAGATCAAAAACAACAGTTTTCATGGGTCATCCCCTATTGGCGGTTCCCCGCCGCTTGTGCTCTGCGTGATGTTGCAACCCGCAATCTTGTTTGAACGCCCCGCCCTTGCGCCTTTTTGCGAACCGCGTAAAGAGAATGCAAGAGAAGACCATAAAGAGACTGATAATGAAAACCGCACTGATCATCCTTGCCGCTGGCAAAGGTACACGGATGAATTCGGACCTGCCCAAAGTACTGCACCCCATTGCCCATGCGCCGATGCTGGAGCATGCGATGGCGTCGGGTGCCGTGCTGGACCCGGCGCGCATCGTTGTGGTGGCGGGTCATGGTGCCGATCTGGTGCGCAAGGCGGCACTGGATTTTCATGAAGGTGCTGAAATCGTTGAACAGGTCGAACAGCTGGGCACCGCCCATGCCGTCGCACAGGCCAAAGATGCCTTGGCCGGGTTTGATGGTATGGCTTTGGTTTTGTACGGCGATACCCCGTTTGTGCAGCCTCAAACACTTGAGAAAATGCAGACCGCCCTTGGCAGCCATGACCTTGTGGTACTGGGGTTTGAGGCGGCTGACCCTGACCGTTATGGCCGCTTGATCCTTCAGGGCGAAACGCTGCAGCGGATTGTTGAATTCAAGGACGCGAACGAAGATGAACGCGCCATCACCCTGTGCAACAGCGGCGTGATCGCATGTAAAGCAGAACTGCTGTTCGATCTGATCGACGCGGTGGGCAATGACAACGCATCGGACGAGTACTATCTGACCGACATCATCGGGATCGCCAATGAACGCGGGCTGTCAGCAACTGCCGTCACCTGTGATGAGGCTGAGACCATGGGGATCAATTCACGTGCCGACCTCGCCCGGGCCGATGCCGCCTTTCAGGCGCGTGCCCGTTCGACACTGATGGCAGATGGCGTGACCCTCATGGCACCCGATACGGTCTATCTGGCGCGCGATACGGTGATTGGTCGCGATACGACCATTGAACCCAACGTCGTTTTCGGCCCCGGTGTGACCGTCGAATCCGGTGCAACGATCCGCGCCTTCTCACATCTCGAAGGCTGTCATGTGTCGCGCGGCGGCATCATCGGGCCCTACGCCCGCCTGCGCCCCGGTGCAGAATTGGCCGAAGATGTCCGCGTCGGCAACTTTGTCGAGATCAAGAATGCGCAGATCGCCGAAGGGGCAAAAATCAATCACCTGAGCTATATTGGTGACGCCACAATCGGCACCAAATCCAACATTGGTGCAGGCACAATCACCTGTAATTATGATGGCGTGATGAAGCATCACACCCACATCGGTGACCGGGTATTCATCGGATCCAACACCATGTTGGTCGCCCCTGTTTCAATCGGCGACGATGCCCTCACAGGATCGGGGTCTGTGATCACCTCTGACGTGGAAGCGGGGGCCTTGGCCCTGTCGCGCGCGCCACAAATTGAAAAACCTGGCCGGGCGCGGAAAATGTTCGAAATGTTAAAGGCCAAGAAAGCCAAAGCACAGCGGAGCAGCTAAAAATGTGTGGAATTGTTGGGGTATTGGGTAACCACGAAGCAGCGCCTATTCTGGTTGAGGCGCTCAAACGCCTTGAATATCGCGGCTACGATAGCGCGGGCATCGCAACGGTGAATGCCGGAAAACTGGCGCGCCGCCGCGCGGTGGGCAAGCTTGTGAATCTCAGCGATCTGCTGGTCCATGAACCACTGGCAGGCAAGTCCGGCATCGGCCACACCCGGTGGGCGACCCACGGCGCACCGACCGTGACCAATGCGCACCCCCATCAGGCCGGTGGCGTGGCGGTTGTCCACAATGGCATCATCGAGAATTTCCGCGAATTACGCGCCGAGCTGGCCGAACACGGTGTGAAATTTGTCACGGAAACCGACACCGAAACCATTGCCCTACTGACCCAGCACTACATCTCCCAAGGTGACAGCCCAATCGAAGCCGCGTCAAAAACCCTTGCCCGGCTTGAGGGGGCCTTTGCACTCGCCTTTCTTTTTGAGGGCCACGACGATCTGATGATAGCCGCACGCAAGGGATCACCTTTGGCAATCGGCTATGGCAACGGCGAAATGTTCGTTGGCAGCGATGCGATTGCGCTTTCGCCGCTCACCGACAGGATCAGCTATCTTGAGGAAGGCGACAGTGCGGTCATCACCCGCACATCCGTCGAAATCAGGGATGCCAATGGTACGCTGGCCAATCGGGCCATCAAGACCATTCAAATTGACGCCACCCGCATCGACAAAGACGGTCACAAACATTTCATGGCCAAAGAAATCGCCGAACAGCCCGCTGTGATCGGACAGGCTTTGGCGCATTACCTCGGTGGGGATGGCGCGATCAACCTGCCCGGCAAGGGCATTGATTTCACCACCGTTGACCGCATTACAATGGTGGCCTGTGGCACCGCGTCCTATGCCTGCCTGACAGCGAAATACTGGTTCGAACAGATTGCCCGCCTGCCCGTTGAGGTCGATGTGGCATCTGAGTTCCGCTATCGTGAACCCCCTATCCCGCCCCGCACCATGGCACTGTTTGTCAGCCAATCGGGAGAAACCGCTGATACACTGGCTGCACTGCGCTACTGCGAAGGCAAGGCCAGCAGCATCACATCGGTGATCAACGTGCCCGAATCCTCGATCGCACGCGAAAGCGATCTGGCGCTGCCGATCTATGCCGGGGTCGAAGTGGGCGTGGCCTCGACCAAAGCGTTCACCTGCCAGTTGACGGTGCTGTTCATGTTGGTGCTCAAGGCGGCCCGTGACCGAGGGGTGCTGGACGAAGACGCGATCGCCGATCACATCAGTGCCCTGCGCGGATTGCCCTCGGTGATCAACGCCAGCCTTGCACAAAGCGACGCCATGCGCGCGGCGGCGCGCAAGCTTGCCTCGGCCCGCGACGTGCTGTTTCTGGGGCGTGGCCAGATGTATCCTCTGGCCCATGAGGGCGCGTTAAAATTGAAAGAAATCAGCTATATACACGCCGAAGCTTATGCGTCTGGCGAGTTGAAACATGGCCCAATTGCCTTGGTGGATGAAAACGTGCCGGTAGTGGTGATGGCACCACGCGATGCGCTTTTTGATAAGACGGTCAGCAACATGCAGGAAGTCATGGCGCGCAAAGGCAAAGTGATCCTGATCTCAGACGCCAATGGCCTGGCCGAGGCCAGCGAAGGCGTTTGGGCCAGCATTGAAATGCCACCGATTGCCGACGCTCTGGCCCCGATCCTGTACGCAATCCCTGCGCAGTTGCTGGCCTATCACACGGCGGTGGCCAAAGGCACCGATGTGGATCAGCCTCGCAACCTCGCCAAGTCAGTGACGGTGGAATAATGGCAAAGCAATTCGACAAGATCAGCGATGATCACGCGGCATTCATCGCCGCACAGCACATGTTTTTCTGCGGCACTGCTGCTGCGGATGGCCGGGTGAACGTCTCGCCCAAAGGCATGGACAGCCTGCGCGTGCTGGGTCCCAACCGGATCATCTGGCGCAATCTGACCGGGTCGGGAAATGAAACCGCGGGTCATCTGGCACAGGTCAACCGCATGACATTGATGTGGTGTGGATTTGAAAAACGCCCGATGATCCTGCGCGCTTATGGCACGGCGCGGACATTGCATCCGCGGGATGCAGATTTTGCCGAATTGAACACGCGTTTCCCGCCCTCAGACGGGGCCCGTCAGATATACGACCTGTCAGTTGATCTGGTGCAATCAAGCTGCGGCTTTGCGGTGCCATTCTTTGATCATGCAGGATCCCGCGACACACTTGAACACTGGACAAATGACCGTGGCCCGGACGGTATCGCAACCTACTGGGAAACACGCAATCAACAAACAATTGACGGCCTGCCCACCCACATTGTGGCCGATGCAAATGATTGAGCGTTGTATCGATCAACTCGTCATGCTTGGCGATCCTGCCCGCGCACAAGACATGCGTCGCTATCACAAGGCGGATCGCTTTTACCTGGGGCTTTCCAACCCGCAGATTAACGATCTGACACAAAGCTGGCGCAGTGAACTGGATGCCCCGGCCCGTGTCGCCCTGGCCGACGCTTTATGGAAAACAGATGTCTACGAGGCACGCCTTGCCGCCGCCAAACTGCTCACCCAGGCACGCATTCGGCCCGACGATGGCCCGGCATGGGATCTCATTGCATCCTGGACACCTGACTTTGACAGCTGGGCCATCGCCGATCACGCCGCGATGGCCGGACAAAAACGTCTGGTGGCGGACCCCAGCCGCCTTGACCAAGTGGAAAAATGGGTCGCCTCTGATCACATGTGGACCCGCCGTGCGGCCATGGTCAGCACGCTGCCCTGGACCAAGCAGAACCACCCAAAACCGGAGGATCTGATCATCCGTGACCGCGTCTTGGGCTGGGCCGCAACCCTCGTCCCGGATCGCAATTGGTTCATTCAAAAGGCCATCGGCTGGTGGCTGCGTGAACTCAGCAAACATGATCCGGACCGCACAAGGGCGTTCATTGCCGACTATGGTCCGCGGATGAAGCCCTTTGCCGCAAAAGAAGCCATGCGGTTGCTGAACAAGAGCTAGCCGCCCCGTCCCAATTTCTTTTCGCCAAAATACTCACGGGGGAATCGCGGCTTGCCGCGATGGGGGCTGGCCCCCGTCGTCGCATCAGCCTTCCAGCGCAACCTCAACTTCAGTCAAATCGGTCAGCGACGCATCAATCAATCGGAGTGCCGCCAAAGACATACGGCTGCCAGCGGTGGCAGGCCCGTCAATCGGGATCAGCGTCACCAGAGACGATTTGCCATTGGCAAGGTTGGTCACACGACCCTGCGCCTCAGCTTTAACCAGCGGTGTCTTTAACCATAATCCGGGTTCTGTCGGACTGCCCAGCGAGGCAATTGTTTTCCCAAGCGCCTTTGTCGGTGCCGTTGCCGGGGCCGTCGCTGCGGCACGTTGTTCAGGGGTCGTGGTATCCAAAGCCTCGGCTGTCTTGGCGGCGGCGGGCGGGCGTGGCGCGGCTGTTGCAGGGGTCAAAGCCGCTTCGGACACTGGCGCATCAGCAGACAACGCAGTGTCTGGGGCATTCGCACCACGTCCAATCCCCAGGCGCGCCGCCATATCACCGCAGCCCGCGATGCCGACCACCAAAAGACCAATGATAAAAATACGTGTCATTTCCAAACCCTATCTAGACCTGTTCACGGCATCAATCACCCAATTGTCGCTTGCCCCTTCTTGGGCGGGTGATTACCTATAAAGGATGAATGCACCTTTGATCGACCCCTTTGCACGCGCCATCACCTATTTGCGGGTCTCTGTGACCGACCGCTGCGATTTTCGCTGCGTCTATTGCATGTCGGAAAATATGACCTTTCTGCCTAAGAAAGAGCTTCTGACCCTCGAGGAACTGGACCGTCTGTGCACCAATTTCGTTGATCTTGGCGTGGAAAAGCTGCGCATCACCGGCGGCGAGCCTTTGGTGCGGCGCGGCATCATGACCTTCTTTGATGGCATGTCCCGCCATCTTGAGGCGGGCACCCTCAAGGAACTTACGCTGACCACCAATGGAAGTCAGCTGGAACGCTTTGCGGACGATCTTTATGCCGCCGGGGTGCGCCGGGTGAACATCTCACTCGACACGCTGGATGATCAGAAATTTGCCGACATCACCCGCTGGGGTCGACTGCCGCAGGTGCTGCGCGGTGTGGATGCGGCGCAAAAGGCCGGACTGCGGGTCAAGATCAACGCGGTGGCACTCAAAGGATTTAACGAAGACGAACTGCCCACGATCACCGCATGGTGCGCAGAGCGCGATATGGATTTGACGTGGATCGAAGTGATGCCGATGGGCGATATCGGCAATGAGGACCGGCTGGACCAATACTGGTCGCTCAAAGATGTGCGTGCGCGCTATGCCGATCATTACACCGTCACTGATCTGGCGGAACGAACGGGTGGACCGGCGCGCTATGTGCGGCTTGAGGAAACAGGCCAGAAAATCGGCTTTATAACGCCGCTTTCACATAATTTCTGCGAAAGCTGCAACCGGGTGCGCATCACGTGTACGGGCGAGATCTATATGTGTCTGGGTCAAGAGGACGTGGCCGATCTGCGCGCACCTCTGCGCAACCATCCGCACGATGACGCACCCCTGAAAGACGCCATTCGCGCCGCGATTGATCGCAAACCCAAGGGCCACGATTTCGACTATTCACGCCAGCGACTGGACGGGAAAATGCCCCGCCATATGAGCCACACAGGCGGTTAAGGCGTCATGGACGCCCCATTTCTTTATCGTGCCTGGGTGATGGCGAGCAGCCTGATCGTGCCTTTTGCCGCGCGCAGCAGTATCCGAAAACTGCGCGATGCAGGCGTGTCTGTGACCCGCGCCCACGAGAAATTGGGCCACGCCACAGAAGAACGGCATGGTGGTGGCCCTCTGATCTGGTTTCATGCCGCATCTGTGGGGGAAAGCCTGTCTGTGCTGGCATTGATTACCCGCATCGGCGTGGCCCTGCCGCGTGCGCATTTTCTGATCACCTCTGGCACGGAAACTTCCGCGCGTCTGGTGGCACAGCGGATGCCGCCGCGCACGTTCCATCAATTTGCCCCTCTCGACGCGCCCGGCCCTCTCAAACGCTTTCTCAAACACTGGCGGCCAGATGCGGCCGTGTTTGTAGAAAGCGAGTTGTGGCCACAAATGCTGCGCCGGACCTATGCAAGCGGTGCGCGCATGGCGATGGTCAACGCCCGCCTGTCCGAGGCTTCCATGGCGCAATGGCGCAAAATGCCAAAACTCAGCGCCTATATGCTGGAGGTGTTCGACCTGATCCTGACCCAGAATGATGCGATGGCAGGGGCCATGGTGGGATTGAACGCGCCTGCTGATCGGGTGGCGCGCGGCATCAACCTCAAATCCATGGCCGGCCCTTTGCCCATCGATCACGATGCGGTGTTTGAGGCGCGCGCCGCTTTGGGTCATCGCCCGGTCTGGATCGCATCCTCAACACATCCCGGCGAAGAGGAAGTGGTGCTGAGGGCGCATAAGGCCTTGCTCAAGCGCTTTCCCGATCTGTGCCTGATCTTGGTGCCCCGTCACCCGGAACGCGGCGACGAAGTGGCGGCCCTGATTTCCGGTGCAGGCCTCAGCCTGACCCGCCGAACGCACGGCGATGCACCTGGCGGACAGGTGTTTCTGGCAGACACGCTGGGCGAGCTTGGGACCTGGTATGCGCTAAGCGATGTTGTTTTTCTGGGCGGGTCGCTGCGCCCAATCGGGGGGCACAACCCCTACGAAGTGGCGCAATCAGGATCGGCAGTCTTGTCGGGTATCCACGTCACCAACTTCGCCGAAACCTTTGCCGAGATGGAAGGTCTGGGTGCCGCCCAACTGGTCACAGATGCAAATGATCTGATTGAGAAGCTGGAGGCGTGGTTGGCCGACGACGCGGCGCGCACGAAAGCCTGTACCGCCGCACGCGATTTTGCTGATGGTCAAACAGACAAACTGGACAGTATCGCCGGAAGGCTCGTCAAAGCCCTGGGGTTGGATACGGATGCCTGAACTTTTTGTCACCAATTACAACCCGCATTTCACCGGCGTCTCGGCCACGACCGCCAATGTGGTGCGCCAGCAAACGGCGCGCTATGACATGGCTTTGGTCGGACAGCCATTGCCCGCCTGCCTCGCCCCGATAAGCCGCAGCGATGCCCATCGGGCGTCGTTGACCGCGCCCAAGGACAAGCCATTTGCCATCTGGCATGTCCGCCGCAACCCTGAAATGCGCAGTGCGATTTGGCTGCGTGACGTGCGCCGTGCGCCGATCAGAATCGTCTTCACCTCCGCCGCGCAGCGGTTGCATTCCGCCTATCCCCGCTGGCTGATTTCCCGGATGGATGCGGTGATTGCCACGACCGACAAGGCCGCCGAATTTGTCCCCCACGTACGCGCCGTGGTGCCGCATGGTGTGGATACCGACGTGTTCTGCCCCGCCCCGGATCGCGGTGCCGCATGGGCCGGTTTGGGGTACGGTGGCACCCACGGCATTGCCACCGTCGGCCGTATCCGCCCCGAAAAAGGCACGGATGTCTTTGTTGATGCGATGCTGCGCCTGTTGCCGCAACGGCCCGGTGCCACAGCATTGGTTGTGGGTCGCGCAGGTGGCAAATTTGAAGGTTTCCTGCGGGTTCTCAAAGACAAAGTGGCAGCGGCCGGCCTTGCGGATCGATTGCTATTTGTCGGAGAGATTCCGGCACAGGACCTGCCAGCGTTGATGCGTGCTTTGTCATTGGTCATGCAACTGCCGCGTTACGAAGGCTACGGTATGGTCCCCCTTGAAGGGCTGGCGTCAGGTGTGCCTTTTATTGGCAGCGACGCCGGATATTACCGCAGCTTTTCGGCTCAGGGACGTGTCGGTAGCATTGTACCCCTGGACGCCGAAGCTGCGGCTGCGGCCGCAATGGACTGGATATCAGCCGACAATCCCGGCGCGCAGGCCATGCGTGCCCGAGAGATTGCAGAAACCCATTTCAGCGCCAAAGCCGAAGCTGATGGCATTGGCGCTGTTTATCGTGCGCTTTGGGCCAGGTAACTGCGACCGTAAGGGCGGCGCAAGGCCGACCTTGCCGATCATCCTGACGCGGGCATCCGCTGTTCCACAATCCCGGCCCACCAGCTGCATCCCGCCGGGATCGCTTCATCGTTGAAGTTGTACATCGGATGATGGACCATTGCGCCGTCGCCGTTGCCCATGAGGATATAGGCACCGGGCCGCTCTTCAAGCATGAAGGCAAAGTCTTCGCCCCCCATCACCAGAGGCGCTTCGACACAATCCCCCGAGACCGAGCGCGCCACATCGGCGGCAAATTCGGTCTGCACATCGTGGTTCACCATGACCGGATAGTTACGGGTATATGTCACGGTAGCCTTGGCCCCCAACGTGGTGGCCATGCCTTCGCATATCTCGACAACCCGCTTTTCTGCCAGATCGCGCAAATCATTGCTCAACGTGCGCACAGTTCCCAGCATGTTGACCCGCTGCGGAATCACGTTGAAAGCTTTGGATGAGGTTTCGAATGAGGTAATCGACACCACGATATTGCCAATCGGATCGGCATTGCGGCTGACAATGGTCTGGAGCGCGGTGACGATGTGGCTGGCGACCACTGTGGTATCAATGGTTTCGTGGGGTTTGGCGGCATGCCCCCCCAGCCCTTCAACCTCAATCTCGAGCAAATCTGTTGCGGCAAAGAACGGGCCGGTGCGGATGCCAAATTGTCCCGTGGGCATGCCCGGCCAATTGTGCATGCCGTAAACTTCCTGAATGCCCCAGCGGTCCATCAACCCATCCTTGCACATCTCACGACCCCCGCCGCCGCCCTCTTCGGCGGGCTGAAAGATGACCACGGCTGTGCCGTCAAAGTTTCGGGTCTCAGCCAGATATTGCGCCGCCCCAAGCAGCATCGCCGTATGGCCATCATGGCCGCAGGCATGCATCGCATTTGGCGTTTTCGAGGCGTATTCAACCCCTGTTTGTTCATGGATCGGCAACGCATCCATATCGGCGCGCAGCCCGATGACCTTGCCCGATTTGGTATCCTTGCCTTTGATCACACCCACAACGCCGGTGCGCCCGATCCCTTCAACCACTTCATCGCAGCCAAAGGCGCGCAATTTTTCGGCGACCGTGGCCGAGGTCCGGTGGGTTTCAAACAATATCTCGGGATGCTCATGCAGGTCACGCCGCCATGCGGTGATGTCATCATGCAATTCTGCGAAACGGTTCTTTACGGGCATAGAGGTCGTCCTTTTTTGTCAGCGCGGCGGGCGATGCGCCCCCCTTGCGTGGGTCGGTTTAAGATGGGCATATCGCCCACCGGTGTTGTCAGGCCGCAGGCAGCCGTGTTTCGACGATTTCGGCAAACCAGGAACAGCCCGCCGGAATGGCATCGTCGTTGAAATCATACTTTGGGTGATGCACCGTTGGCCCATAACCATTGCCGATCATGATATAGGCACCCGGGCGCGCATTGAGCATATAGGAAAAATCTTCACCTGCCATGATTGGTGGGGTATCGCGCCAGACACCGGGCGTGATGCTTTCAGCGGCATCGGCAGCAAAAACCGTATTTTCATCATGGTTCACCGTCACGGGATAGCCACCGTGATAGGTGATCTCGGCCGTGCATTGATAGGCCGCCGCCGTGTGCGTCACCAGGGCACGCAGCCTTTCTGCGGTAAGAACACGTATGTCATCGGCCAGCGTGCGCACGGTGCCGCGCAATATCACTTGCTGCGGCAACACATTATAGCTGTCAGTATCACTGCGCAGGGTGCAGACCGACACAACCACCTGTTTGATCGGGTCCACATTACGGCTGGCAATAGATTGCAGCGCAACCAGCACATGCGCTGCCGCCAGATTGGCATCAATCGCCTCATGAGGCGCAGCGGCATGGCCACCCTGCCCCTCAATCACAATGTCAAACTGATCTGTGGCGGCCAGCAATGCACCGGGGCGAATTGCAAACTCGCCCACGGGGTAGTCCGGCATATTGTGGATGCTGTACACTTCCTGAATGTCCCAGCGGTCCATCAGGCCATCTTTGACCATCTCATTGCCGCCACCGCCGCCTTCTTCGGCGGGTTGAAAAATCAGGACGCAGCGGCCATCGAAATTTCGCGTCTCGGCCAGATATTGGGCAGCCCCCAACAACATCGCCGTGTGCCCGTCATGACCACAGGCGTGCATTTTGCCGGGTAATTTTGACGCGTATTCAAGGCCTGTCGCCTCGTGGATTGGCAGTGCATCCATGTCCGCACGCAGACCGCAGGTGCGCCCTGATGTGTTGGTCTTGCCTTCAACCACCGCGACAACGCCCGTACGGCCAATGCCGGTGGTAATGTCGGTAATGCCAAAATCACGCAGCTTCTGCTCAACGAATTTTGCGGTCTCATGCACGTCAAACAGCAACTCGGGATATTGGTGCAGATGCCTGCGCCACCCGGTAATCTCGGCGTGCGTTTCAGCAAATCGGTTCTTGATTGGCATGTCGCTTTCCCCTGTTCGGCGGGATCAGACGTTCGGCCCCAGCCGCATCGCGCTGCCGTCGGTGAATCGGGTGGCACGGAATCTGGTTAGATCATGCCCTACCGCGTCACCAGTGACCAGAGCCGCCAGCACCCGACCCATGGCCGGACCGATGCCAAATCCGTGACCGGACATCCCCATGCCAATGGTCAGACCCGGCAATTGCGCACAAACATCCACCACGGGAACGATATCGGGCATTGTGTCGATCATACCCGCCCAAACAGATTTGATCGTAACAGGAGGCAGCGCCGGAAACATTTCGGCAAAATCACCTGACAAATGGTTGATTTCACGCATGTTTGGTGTCGGATTAAGGATCCGCATGTCTTCGAACGGCGTACGCTCATCACCGGTCCAGTGCCGGCGCGTCGTCCAGGCATCGGGAAACCCCTTTGGCGCTGCGGGCAGCAACCGCTGACCAAAGGGATCCGCACGCAATTGCGAAAGGTATTTGGGCAAACTGCGGAACGCATCCGGCCCGACAAAAAAATCTGATGCGCCCCGCCGGGCCAATGTATATCCACCATCTTTGCGGCGGCGAAACGCCACCTTTTGGCTAGCGGCGGCCCCGGCATGAATGTCAGGCAAGGGGCCTGTCGCCGCCACATTTTCGCGCACCGAGAGTTGCGGTAACGTCACACCATGGTTGCGCAGAAACAGCGATGACCACGCCCCGGCCGCCAATACAACCTGGGTCGTCCTGATGCGGCCATTCTCCGTGATCACGCCCGCAACCCGGCCAGCGGCAATGTCCAGCATCCGCACGGCGCAATTTTCAACAATCGCAACGCCGGCACGTGCGGCAATCGCGGCCAAGGCCGGCACCGCAACTGTTGGTTCAGCCTGCATGTCCGAAGGTGTCGTCAACGCGCCTGCAAAGCGCTGTGCGCAGTCCGGAAACATCTCTGCCGTTTCATCGGATGACAAAATACGGCTGTCGATCCCATGGGCGTGCGCATGGGGCAACCACGCCTCGTAACGGCCCAACGCGCGGGCGTCTTTCGCCAGATAGGTCACCCCCTGCTGGCGCAATCCGATGTCGATATCGGTCTCGCCCGCCAATTCGCGCCACAAATGTCGCGCCTCCATCATGATCGGAATTTCATCGGGGTCCCGGCCTTGCTGCCGAATCCATCCCCAATTGCGCGATGATTGTTCAGCTGCGATGCGGCCTTTTTCAAGCAATGCAACGCTGTGACCGCCGCGCGCCAGGAAAAGTGCCGTACAAACACCAATGATCCCGCCGCCGATAACAACGACGTCAGCCCGGTCCGGGGCTGGACCCCGATAGGTGATGGGGGTCACAACGTTGAAAGGAAACGGGTTCATTTGAATTGGGCTTTCCTGGCAATGTTCAGCGGGCGCGCATCTTGCGGACTGCGCCAGCCAAGCTGCGCGAATCGCTCACCCCGACGTCAGCTTTGCAACCGCGCCACCAGTTTGCGCATGAAATCATGACCCGCATTGAACTGCGCCACTTCGATAAATTCGTTGGGCTGGTGGGCCTGCGCGATGTCACCGGGCCCACAAATGACCGCACTATAACCCGCCTCCTGAAACTGCCCGGCCTCGGTGCCATAGCTGACCTTATGGCTGGCATTGTCACCTGTGATCTGGCGGACCAGCGTTTCCGCCTCACCGTCATCTTCGGGCTCCAAAGCGGGAACATCAAAGCGCAGCGTCACCTCGATGCGGGTATCTGCCACAACCTTTTGCATCTGTTTTTCGACCTCACGCACCTTTTTGAGATAGGCGGTGCCCCAGGCATCCTTGTTTTCGCCCGGCACCACGCGGAAATCCATCGCGAAAAAGCAATCTTTGGCGGTGATGTTATGCGCGGTGCCACCCTCGATCATGCCGACGTGCACGGTGGTGAAGGGCGGATCGAACATCGCCGCCAGCGCGCTCGGTTTGCGGCCCATGTTTTCGGTGTTCATCTCGTTGGCCCATTCGATCAGCTTGGCCCCCGCCATGATCGCGTTGACGCCGGTGTGCAACAGCGATGAATGAACCTCGAACCCAATCACATGGGTATTGAAGCCGGTGCCCCCCTTGTGCCCGGTCACAGCCTGCATGGTTGACGGCTCGCCGACAATCACCGCCGACCCTTTGGGCAGAACCGGCTGCATGGCTTTGATCATCGGCGGCGCGCCAGTGCATCCGACTTCCTCATCAAAGCTGAGCGCGATTTGCAGTGGACGTTTGACACCGGCATGGTGCGCTTCGACGAGGGCCCAAAGCGCCAGCGCGTCGAACCCTTTCATGTCACAGGTGCCGCGCCCATAATATTTGCCATCCTTTTCAACCACGCTGAACGGGTCGGTGTCCCATGGCTGGCCGTCAACAGGCACCACATCCGTATGCCCGGAAAGTACAATTGCGCCTTCTTCCCATGGGCCAACATGGGCAAAAAGCGCGTGTTTAGGCTGTTCTGCATCGATGTAGCGGTGGCTTTCGATCCCGTGACCGTCCAGATAACCGGCAACCCAGTCAATCAGCGGGATGTTGGTGTCACGGCTGACTGTGGGAAAGCTGATCAGCTTTTCCATCAACGCAAAGGGGGTCATGCGCTCTACCATTTTGGCTGTCCTTTGAATGCCGCTGTTCAGTAGCCGCTGTCAGTGGTCAACACGAAATGACCTTTTTCTACTTCGTCGTAAACCGATGGTTCCGCAACATAGCTTACTGGGTGAATGGGTGACGGTATCGGCTTAAAGTTCAGATCTTTTTCATCTTTGCGTTTGCGGGGATCGGCGATGGGAACCGCTTTCATCAAGGCCTGCGTGTAGGGATGTTGTGGATTTTCGAACACCCGGCCACGGGGACCCAGTTCAACAATACGGCCCAGATACATCACGCCCACCTGATGGCTGACCCGTTCCACCACGGCCATGTCATGGCTGATGAACAGGAACGACAATTCCATTTCCTGCTGCAATTCCAGCATCAGGTTCAGCACCTGCGCCTGTACCGACACATCAAGTGCGGACACCGCTTCATCCGCGATGATCAGTTTGGGGTTAAGCGCCAATGCGCGGGCGATGGCCACACGCTGGCGCTGACCGCCTGAAAGTTCATGCGGAAAACGCCGCATGAAACTGCGCGGCAATTCTACACGGTCAAACAGCATTTCAACCCGTTCTGTAACCGCCGAGCCTGTTAATGTATTGAAATTATGAATCGGTTCGGCGACTTGATCGCTCAGCTGCATTTGCGGGTTGAGCGACGCAAAGGGATCCTGAAAGATCATCTGCATGTCCAGCCGCGCGGTGCGCAGGTCGTGAGAATTCAATGCCATGATGTCTTTGCCGGCCAGATTGATCTCGCCGGTCATTGGTTCAACCAGCCGAAGGATTGACCGACCGGCAGTGGATTTGCCGCACCCGCTTTCGCCAACAAGGCTCAAGGTCTGACCCTTATTGATCGAAAACGACAGGTCCTCAACCGCATGCACATTTGCAACCGTTTGGCGCAGAAACCCGCCCTTGACCGGGAACCGAGTGGTAAGGTTTCTGACCGTCAGCAGCACCTCGTCGGTCCCTTTTATCGGCACGATTTCCTTGTCCTTGGTTCCCAAAAGCTTCATCGGCTCTGGGTACGGTTTACCGGTCATTTCGCCCAGTTTAGGCACCGCCGCCAGCAAAGCTTTGGTATAGGGATGCTGTGGGTTCTCGAAAATCTCTTCGACTGTGCCCTCTTCGACCTTTTTGCCCCGGAACATAACGACAACCCGGTCCGCCATCTGGGCGACGACCGCCATGTCGTGCGTGATGAACATGACCGCAGTTCCGGTTTCGCGCTTCAGCCGATCCATCAGCGCCAGAATTTCGGCCTGAATCGTCACATCAAGCGCGGTCGTCGGTTCATCCGCGATCAACAGACGCGGCTCACAGGCCAGAGCCATTGCAATCACCACACGCTGGCGCATACCGCCTGAAAGTTCATGCGGATATTGTTTGAGACGCGCCTCAGGCTCCGGGATACGAACCTGCTTCATCAATGCCAGCGCGCGCTCTTCGGCCTGCGCCTTGTTCATTCCCTTATGCAGGCGCAGCCCTTCAGTGAGTTGTTTGCCAACGGTAAAAACCGGATTGAGCGCGGTCATCGGTTCCTGAAAGATCATCCCGATCTCATTGCCGCGAATGTGGCGCATCACGTCTTGATCTGTTTTCGCCAGATCAATCTCACCGCCCTCCAGACGATCAAAAAGCAGGCGACCGCCAGAGATTTCACCACCGCCATATTCGACCAGGCGCATCAGCGACAGGGAAGAGACAGATTTGCCTGAACCTGATTCGCCCACCACACAGACGGTCTCGCCCGACCGCACATCAAAACTGACGTGTTCGACGCCGACCACAGGACCATCTTTGGTCTGAAACTCTACTCTGAGCTCTCTAATCTGGGCGATTGGTGCCGCGTTTGCGTGATCCAGCATCTTTTCCCCTATCGCAATTATTTGGAATGCGTTTCTCGTGACGCTAAGGCCAATTCACCAAACAAGTCAAACACCACATAATCTGGCACCCCAATGAGGCGAACTGAACATTTTGCCGGTCAGGGGTCGCTACAAGGGTTGCTTTTTTGTCCAAACCTGTTTCGATGTGCGCATGCGCTTTGGGGAAGCATTGGCAGAAAGCAACAAATTCCGCACGATAACGCGAAGTTACCTGTTGTTCTTAGGACAACCCCAGAACGATGATAAACTGGCAGGAACAAACCTGCCCCAATAACGTGACACCATAAATGTGTCCAACAAGGAGTAAGATATGAAAATGAGAACCCTACTGATGGGCGCCATTGCATCTACTGCATTTGCGCCTTTCGCCCTTGCGGATGGCCATGAAGGCGAACGCGGGCGCGACGGCGAGGTCAAGATCATCTATTGGCAAGCGCCATCGATCCTGAACCCCTATCTGTCCGGTGGTACAAAAGATCTGGAATCAGCATCGCTGGTCCTGGAACCGATGGGCCGCTATGACGAAACCGGTGCTTTGGTGGCCTATCTTGCCGAAGAGATCCCGACCGTTGAAAACGGTGGCGTCAGCGAAGACCTGACATCCATCACCTGGAAAATCGCGGAAGGCATGGAATGGTCAGACGGCACGCCAGTGACCTCTGCTGACCTCGCCTTTACGGCGGAATACTGCATGCACCCCGAAGGTGGCTGTGCGCAGGCGTCCAAGTTTGATGGTGTGAAGGAAGTTGAAGTTATTGATGACCGCACGGTCACCGTTCACTTTAGCGAAGCCAAGCCAAACCCCTACGGTCCGTTCATGGGTGGCCAGTCTCCGATCATTCAAAAGGCACAGTTTGCTGAATGTTTGGGCGCGAAAGCCCCTGAATGTACCGAAGCCAACTTTAACCCAATTGGCACAGGTCCGTTCACAGTCACCGAATTCCGTCCAAATGACGTGATCACGATGGCAGCCAACGAAAATTTCCGTCACGAAGGGAAGCCTGCTTTTGCGTCGCTGACCTTCAAAGGTGGTGGTGATGCGGTTGCGGCCGGTCGTGCGGTCATGGAAACAGGCGAATACGACTATGCTTGGAACATGCAGCTTGCACCGGACGTTTTGGCCAAAATGGCCGAAGCGGGCAAAGGCACACCAATTTCGGCTTTCGGTACATTGGTCGAGCGTCTTGAGATGAACCTCACAAACCCATCTCCTGATCTGCCAGAAGGCGAACGGTCAACGGTTGCACACCCGCACCCGTTCCTGAGCGACTTCAACGTGCGCAAAGCACTTTCCATGGCAATCGATCGCGAATTGCTGGTTGAAGTGGGCTATGGTCAAGCCGGTCGTCCGACCTGTAACCTCGTACCTGCGCCTGCGCTTTATGCTTCTGACAACACAGAGTGCCTGACGCAGGACATTGATGGTGCCAAGGCGCTGCTGGACGAGGCCGGCTGGGTCGACAGCGATGGTGATGGCATACGCGACAAAGACGGTGTGAAACTGTCGATCCTCTACCAGACATCTACCAACGCTGTGCGTCAGGACTTCCAGGCGTTGATCAAAGACTGGTGGAACCAGATCGGCATCGAAGTCGAGTTGCGCAACCTGGATGCGTCTGTGTTCTTTGGCGGTGACCCAGGGTCGCCTGACACGTTTCAAAAGTTCTATGCGGACGTGGAAATGTACGCCAACAACTTTGACGGCACAGACCCGCAGGCATATCTGTCGGCCTACCGCTGCGGAAACGAACCAAAACCATCCAGCCAATGGCAGGGTGAAAACATCAACCGCTTCTGCAACGAAGAGTACGATACCCTGCTCGACGAATTGTCGCGCACCGGTGAACTGGAGAAGCGCGGAGAGATCTCAAAGCGCCTGAACGAGATCATCACCAAAGAGACAATGACAATTGTCCCATTGGTTGACCGTGGTCGTGTATCTGCGGCTTCGAACACCCTTGGTGGTGTGATCCTGAACACCTGGGACTCTGAGCTGTGGAATGTGGCTGACTGGTACCGCAAAAAGTGATTGGGAACGGCGGGTGCAAACCCGCCAGCCCTTTTTCTTCGTAGGGCGGGGATAAAACTCCGCCCTGCATTCCCTCAAGACCGATCTGCAAAGGCGCCGCCCGATGTTGACCTTCACCATCCGACGTTTACTACTTTCCATCCCGACGCTTTTGTTCATCAGTTTCATCATTTTTGGCTTACTCCAGCTTGCCCCCGGCGACCCGATGGCGCAGGTGCCGTTGACCGTACCACCAGAGGTCAAACAGAAGATGCGCGAAGCGCTTGGTCTGGGTCAGGCGTGGTACATCCAGTATTACAAATGGCTTATCCAATTCTTCTGGATTGAACCGATGGTGTTCATCGACTGGCTGACCAACAAGACCACCCTGTTTGGCTGGTTGCCGGACACATCATTTTCCGAAGGACAACTGCGTGTGATCAGCTGGCAGACCCGTTCGCCTGTCATGGACATCGTTGTCCAGCGGATGCCGCAGACCCTGTGGGTTGTCGGGCTGAGCTATGTCGTTGGCATCGTGATCGCGATCCCCATCGGGATCTATTCTGCTTACCGGCATTATTCGCTGTTTGACCAGGCCGGGACATTTGTCACCATGGTCGGCTTTTCGATCCCGCCGTTCTTCACCGGCCCTCTGCTCATCGTGATCTTTTCGGTATATTTCGGTTGGCTGCCGTCGATCTATGACACCACCCACGTCGTCAACGACTGGGCGTCTTTCAAAGTGCAAATTTATCAGATGATCATGCCGGTGATGGTCTTGGCCCTGCAGACGACCGCACAGATCAGCCGCTACATGCGCGGCGCGATGCTGGACAACCTCAATCAGGATTATGTGCGCACCGCCCGCGCCAAAGGTCTGAGCGAAAGCGTGGTGGTCATGGTGCATGTTCTGCGCAACTCAATGATCCCCGTCGTCACGGTGATCGCACTTGGCATGCCGGCAATCTTTGGGGGTGCGATCATCACCGAGAACGTTTTCAAGGTCAACGGCATTGGGCAACTGCTGCTCACCGCACTTTTTGCAAATGACCTGCCGATGGTCATGACGCTGACCTTTATCTTTGCGATCCTGATCGTGCTCTTCAACCTTATCGCAGACGTGCTTTACGGACTGCTTGATCCGAGGATCCGCTATGACTGAGCAAGCAATCCCAGCCAGCCCCATCGAGGCCGATCTGGAAACGTTCGGCGCGCTGCAAGACAAAGAGCCGCAAAAGCCGCCGCGTAGCCAGTGGCGCGATGTCTGGGATCAATTTCGCAAGCACAAAGGTGCATTGTTTGGCGGCGGCTTTTTGTTGTTCATCACTTGCGCGGTGATCTTTGGTCCCTGGCTTTGGGATGTGGACCCCAAAGGGTTGGATATCCGAAACAAGAACTGGCGGCCCGTTTATCAGCTGCTTTTTGACAGCGAGGCCAAAGCCGGATGGGCGCACCCCTTTGGCACTGACCAGCTGGGTCGCGATATCATGGCCCAGATGATTGCCGGGGGACGTGTGTCTATGGCGGTTGGCTGGTTGGCAATGATTTTGGCATTGCTTATCGGTACGGCCATCGGGGTCGTTGCAGGATATTTCAAACGCATCGATTTCTGGCTGATGCGCTTTACCGATCTGGTGCTGTCGCTGCCCATTCTACCGTTGGTTCTGCTGGCTGTTACCTTGTTCCGTCAACCGCTGAACGCGAGCTTTGGGCCGGAAGGCGGGATGTTCATTCTGATCGTCTCGGTCATTGGTCTGACGTCCTGGATGCAGACAGCGCGGATTGTGCGCGGTGACATTCTGGCGCTCAAGGAACGCGAATTCATCCTGGCTGCGCGGTCCATCGGTACGACGCCGGGCAAGATCATCCGCAGACATCTGCTGCCCAATGTGATCTCACCGATCATGGTGTCCGCAACTTTGGGTCTGGCGACCGCGATCATCACAGAAAGCGCGTTGAGCTTTTTGGGTGTCGGTTTCCCGTCCGATTATCCAACATGGGGCAAGCTGTTGGCCGATGCGGTTCAGCGCATGCAGGAGTTCCCTGAGCGCGTGCTGCTTCCCGGTATTGCGATTTCGCTGACGGTGCTGAGTGTGAATTACCTTGGCGACGGGCTGCGTGATGCGCTTGATCCACGGATCAGAGGCCGCTGAGTTAAATAAGAACCACAGCAGCAATTGCATCGCCCTTGGCGGGTGGTGCATTTTGTGTATTTGAAGAACAATGAATTTTAGTCCAACTTCCGTCTGGATTTTGGAATTTTATTCAGCTGGACTTGGGTTCATCATGTTCGAACTGACTTGATTGCATATGAGCAAGCCTTCATCTGGGAAATAATTCTGCCTTTGAGGATTTTTTCGATGTTCGAGTCATTTGGATTTGAAGACATCACGACCGGGCAAGCCTCTGTGCTCTTGGCACTGGTGATTGGCATCGCTTTTGGTCTGCTTGCCCAGCGCACCCAATTCTGTTTTCGCCGCGCCCTTGTTGGCGACGACCGCCGTGCGGCCGCAGGCGTGTGGCTGACCGCCCTGGCGGTTGCGGTGATTGGCACTCAGGCGGCTGTTCTTGCAGGGTGGATCACCTTTGCCGATCATCGCTTCATGGTCTCGGACCTGCCGGTGCTGGCCATTGCCCTTGGCGGACTTTTGTTTGGCGCAGGGATGGTGCTGACACGCGGCTGTATTTCCCGGCTCAGCGTGCTGACCGGGTCAGGCAACCTGCGCGCGGGGCTGGTGGTGCTGGTTTTTGCTGTGGTGGCGCATATGACCCTCAAAGGCATTCTGGCCCCTCTGCGTGTCGCGGTGGGCAGCGTGACCATCGACTTCGGTGATGCCGTGAGCCTTGCCGCTCTGCCCGGCGGGGCATTATTTTGGGCGGGCCTGATCGCAATCGCTGCAGTTGCATTTGCATTGCGGTCTGGCAACAAGGCGGGATCCCTTCTCATGGCGGCCCTCATTGGTCTTTTGGTCCCGCTGGCCTGGGTCGGCACCGGCTTTGTCCTGTTTGATGATTTTGATCCGATTGCGATGGAAAGCCTGTCGTTCACATCACCCGGTGCCGAGACACTCTTTTGGGCCATCGCAAGCAGCGCAATCCCGGCAGGGTTTGGCACCGGACTTTTGGGCGGCGTGTTTGTCGGTGCGTTGGCGGCAAGCCTGATCTTTGGCGGCTTTGAATGGCAAAGCTTTACCTCGGCCCGCCAGACCGGACGCTATATGGCGGGTGCGGGCATGATGGGTGTCGGCGGTGTGCTGGCGGGCGGATGCACGCTGGGCGCGGGACTGTCAGGAGTACCAACCCTTTCTGTTGCTGCGATCTTTGCAATTGTCATGATTGCGGCGGGTGCGGCTTTGATGAACGTGCTGCTCAGCCGATCTTTTTCCGAAGGCGGCGCAGGCTCCACCACACGCCCGCGACAACCGGTAATGTGATCATGGCGGTCAGCATGCCTTTGCTGACCCCGAATACCTCGATCAGTGGGTAGGCCAGATACCCTGCCAGCGACACGGCGTAATAGCTGATGGCAACCACCGACAGCCCCTCAACAGTGTGTTGCAGCCGCAATTGCAGGTCTGCACGTTTGTCCATACTGGCAAGAATCGCCTGATTTTGTGCAGACCGTTCGACATCGACGCGGGTCCGCAACAATTCGCTGGCCCGGATCGCGCGGGCTGACATGGATTGCAGCCGGGTGTCCGTGGACGCGACGGTGCGCATCGCAGGCTCATAGCGGCGCATCATGAATTCGCCAAATCCCTGCCGCCCCATAAACCGCTCTTCGCGCAGGACCTGAATGCGTTGATTGACAATTGCCTGATAGGCCCCTGTTGCGCCAAATCGAAACGCAGATTTCACCGCCAGCGTTTCCAGTTCGACCGAGATATCCAACAACGCGTGAAGCGTATCCTCGGCCAGCGCCGAAGACCCGCGCATCTGCGCCATTAGGTCCGTCAGCTTGGCATCCAGCAAATTAAGCTGCGGTCCCATGCCGCGCACCATTTCAAAACCAAGCATCGACGCTGATTTATATGTTTCAATCTCACATAGCCGCTGCACGATGCGCCCGGTCCTGCGGCTGCCGGTGGAGGGGTCGACAAACACTGCAATCCGCAAATGCCCGGTAGAATCGATGCGAAAGTCGCTGGCCACTACTGCAGCGCTGTCCAGAACGGACGCCACAGCAAGGCTCTCAGGCACAAACCAGTCGGACAGATGATCCGCGACTGCGCCTTCGTCATGCGGCATCGGCATCAGCCGCAGCAGTGCCGAGGTGATCCGCCCGCCCGGTGCGGCTTCGAGCCAATAATCGGGAAATACTTCAAACGCGCCGGGATCAAAAGCGCGGTCGCTGACCCCCTCAAGAAAGACGGTGTAGGTCACAAATTCAGTGTGTTGTTCCCATTTCAGCCAGTATTTCCCCATCTCCCCGTAATAATGGGTCGCTGCGGGGTCGGGAAGCGGCGCGCCATAATGCTCCAGCAGCTGGCTCAAATGCGCAAGGTCAAGCGACTTGTCACGGGCCGCAGCATCATGAGGCTGTTTGACGGACAGGAACACCGCCGTCGAAGGTGCATTGAGCGCTGGAAACGGGCGCGCATGCAATTCACCCGTTAAGGCATAGCGGTGCGGATAATCTTTGATCGGGACCATATCACCTGTCCGTTAAGCAGCTGCAATTTGCGGGCCAACATACGCATTTCAACGGGATTGAATAGATAATAATCCATATATTTCAGGATATTGCGGTGTACATCTGCATACTGAGACACATACGCGCGACCATCCTACTGGCCAGCCACCCACTGCGGCCTAGATCAAGACGCTGTTGACCGCGAAAGGATACCGCCTTGTCTGACCCGAAAACCGATGACGCTGATCAAGATAAAAGTCGGGATTTGACCCAAGGACCTGTGTGGCGCGCCCTGGCGGCGATGTCCGCGCCAATGAGTTTTGGCATTTTTGCGGTGCTGAGCGTCGGGTTGGCTGATGCTTATTTTCTGGGACAGATTGGCGGCACGGCCCTCGCCGCAGTCGGGTTCATCTATCCGGTCACAACGGCCGTCACGTCCCTGTCAATCGGGTTAAGTGCCGGTGCCAATGCCGCACTTAGCCAAGGGGTCGGTCGCGGCGACGGTGACGAGGACACGCGCCGGTTGGGATTGCATGGCATTGGCCTCGGGCTTGGCCTGTCTTTGCTGGCGGCAGGGTTGGTTTCGCTTTGCTATCCTTGGATTTTCTACGCTTTAGGTGCGGGTGAAGAGGTCAGCGGCAAGATTGCTGAATACATGCCCTTTTGGGCACTGAGCTTTCCTTTCCTGGTGACAATGATGATCACCAATGCAGTCTTTCGCGCCCACGGAGACAGCATTACATCCGCCTGGATCATGGTGCTTGCAGCGGTGGTCAACGTTGGCCTGAACCCCCTGTTAATATTTGGGCTTTGGGGGTTGCCGGAGCTGGGCGTTCAGGGGGCTGCGATCGCCACATTGATTGGGCGCATTATTGCTGCTGCCCTCGCCCTTTGGATCGCCTGGCGGCGCGGCCTGCTTGGCTGGTGTGGCAAGCTGCTGGATGGGGCGGTTGCATCCGCCCGCAATATCCTGAATGTCGGCTTGCCCGCTGCCTTTTCCAACGCGATCAATCCCGCTGGAATGGCGCTTGTGACGGCTGCCGTCGCGACCATCGGAGAAACCGCTGTGGCAGGCTTTGGTGCCGCAACGCGGGTCCAATCCATGGCCCTTGTGCCGCTCTTGGCGTTATCTGCAGGGATCGGGCCAGTGGTTGGGCAGAACTGGGGTGCAGATGCCAAGGACCGCGCACAAAAAGGCGTTGGTCATGCGTTTTGGTTTTGTCTTGGGTACGGGGCCCTTGTGGCTGTGGTGTTGGGCCTTTTCGCCACGCCCATCGCAGACCTGATCGCAGCCAGCGCAGAGGACGCGGCATATGCCGCCACCTACCTGCGCTATGTTGGTCTGTCTTTGTTTGGCTACGGCATTGTGATCACTGCCAATGCGGCGATGAATGCACGCGACAAGGCGCTGTGGTCCATGTCGCTCAGCCTGGGGCGCATCTTTGTGCTCTACTTGCCTTTGGCGTGGATTGGCGCGTTGACGTTTGGCTATCCAGGGATTGTGGGGGCTGCGGTGGTCGCCAATGTGCTTGGGGCCTGGGGTGGCCTTGTCGCGACGCGTGCGACCGGGCTGCTGGCGCTGGAATCCTGGCTTGTAGATGCGCCACGTCGTGCCTTGCCCGGTTAACATGAAAAAAGGCGGGCCTCGAAAGGCCCGCCTTTTCCCTGTCTCAAACACGACGGACCCAAGGTCCGCCGCCTTAGTCAGTCGATCAGCGGGATCAGCTTATCAAGGCTGGCCTTGGCATCGCCGTAAAACATTCGTGTGTTCTCTTTAAAGAACAGCGGGTTTTCGATCCCGGAATAGCCCGTCCCCTGCCCGCGTTTCGACACGAAAACCGTTTTCGCCTTCCAGCACTCCAGCACCGGCATACCGGCAATCGGGCTGTTGGGGTCGTCCTGTGCGGCCGGATTCACGATGTCGTTGGAACCGATCACAATGGCAACGTCCGTCTTGGGGAAATCGTCGTTGATCTCGTCCATTTCCATCACGATATCATAAGGCACCTTCGCCTCGGCCAAGAGCACGTTCATGTGACCGGGCAGACGCCCGGCAACGGGGTGAATGGCGAACCGCACATTTTTGCCCCGTGCACGCAGTTTCTTGACCAACTCGCTGACCGCTTGCTGCGCCTGCGCCACCGCCATGCCATAACCCGGAATGATGATAACCGATTCAGCATCGTTCAACGCTGCGGCCACACCATCCGCTTCGATGGCGATCTGTTCCCCTTCGACTTCCATCTGCGGGCCTTTTGTCCCGCCAAAGCCGCCAAGGATCACGTTGATGAACTTGCGGTTCATCGCTTTGCACATGATGTAGCTGAGGATCGCACCAGACGAGCCAACCAGCGCGCCGGTGACAATCAACAAATCGTTGCCAAGCGTGAAACCAATCGCCGCCGCCGCCCAGCCTGAATAGCTGTTGAGCATCGAGACGACGACAGGCATGTCCGCGCCGCCAATACCAAGGATCAGATGCCAGCCGATAAAACCGGCAATCAGCGTGACCAGCACCATTGTCCAGATGCCAGAACCGTTAAAGTACATGACGCCCAGGATCAGCGCGACGATCAAGGCCGCGGCATTGAGCATGTGACCGCCCGGCAATTGCGTTGGCTTCCCATCGACCTTGCCCGCCAGTTTGCCAAAGGCAATGACCGAGCCGGTGAACGTCACCGCACCAATGAAGATGCCCAGGAACACCTCAACTTTGAGGATCGCAATTTCCACCGCATCCTTTTTCCAGAGCTTTTCACCAAAGCCCGTAAGATCAGCGTCATAGATCGACAAGCCGCTGTCGCGCATCGCCACGACAGACCCCAGCATCAGATCGGCATTCAAGCCGATAAAGACCGCCGCGAGGCCGACGAAAGAATGGAGCGCCGCAACCAGTTGTGGCATCTCTGTCATTTGCACGCGGCCAGCCACATAGTAACCGGCATAGCCGCCCGCAGCAATGGCGATGAGGATCAGCAGAACGTTGCTGACACCGGGGCCAAAGACCGTGGCAAAGATCGCCACGCCCATGCCGACGATGCCGTACCAAACAGCACGCTTAGCGCTTTCTTGATTGCTCAACCCACCAAGGCTGAGAATGAAAAGTACCGATGCCGCGATATAGGCGGCAGACGTAATTCCGAGTGAGAACATGGAACCCTACCCCCTTAAGATTTCTGGAACATGGCAAGCATCCGACGCGTGACGAGGAACCCGCCCACCACGTTGATAGATGCAATCAGGATCGAGATGAAACTGAGCAGGATCACCAGGAAACTGCCTGACCCCACCTGCAACAACGCGCCAATGATCACGATGCCGGAAATGGCGTTTGTCACCGCCATAAGCGGAGTGTGCAGCGCGTGGCTGACGTTCCAGATCACTTGGAAGCCGATGAAACAGGCCAGCGCAAACACGATAAAGTGCTGCATAAAGCTGGCCGGTGCGAAGGCACCGATCAATAGCATTACAGCACCGCCAACAGCCAGCAAAGTGACCTGAGATTTGGTCGCCGCCTTGAACGCTGCCGTCTCTGCCGCTTTCTTTTCTTCCGGCGTCAACTCTTTGGCAGCGGGTTTTTTCGGCTGGGCTGCGATGGCCGCCACCTTTGGGGGCGGCGGCGGAAATGTGACGGCATTGTCATGCGCAATGGTCGCACCCCGGATCACGTCGTCTTCCATGTTGTGATTGATCACACCGTCTTTTTCTGGCGTGAGATCGGTCATCAGATGGCGGATGTTGGTGGCATAAAGCGTCGAAGCCTGCGCCGCCATCCGGCTTGGGAAATCCGTATAGCCGATGATGGTCACGCCGTTCTTGGTGACGATCTTTTCGTCCTTCACGGTTAGCTTACAGTTGCCGCCCTTTTCCGCCGCCAGATCGACAATCACCGATCCCGGCTTCATCGCCGCAACCATATCTTCGGTCCACAATTCAGGCGCTTCGCGGTTCGGGATCAGCGCCGTTGTGATAACAATATCAACGTCAGGGGCCAATTCGCGGAACTTGGCAAGCTGTGCTTCGCGGAATTCGGGGGACGACACAGAAGCATACCCACCAGAAGCGGAGCCATCTGCCTGCTCTTCTTCAAAATCAAGGTACACAAATTCGGCACCCATCGATTCAACCTGCTCGGCCACTTCGGGGCGCACGTCAAACGCCAGTGTGATAGCACCAAGCGATGTCGATGTGCCGATTGCAGCCAAACCAGCGACGCCGCCGCCCACGACAAGTACTTTTGCGGGCGGCATTTTACCCGCCGCAGTGATTTGCCCGGTAAAGAAACGGCCAAAGTTATTGCCCGCCTCGATCACAGCCCGGTAGCCCGCGATGTTCGCCATGGAGCTGAGTGCGTCCATCTTCTGTGCCCGGCTGATACGGGGGATCATCTCCATCGCAACCACGGTGGCACCTTTGTCGGCAGCCTGCTTCATCTCTTTTTCATTGGCGACAGGGCTGAAGAACGAGATCAGCGTCTGTCCCTCGCGAAGTCTTTTCATTTCTGCGGCATCCGGCGCGCGGACCTTGGCAACCACATCAGCGGCTTTCCAAAGGGCCGCCGCAGTTTTAACAACCTCAACGCCAGCCGCTTTATAGGACGCATCATCGAACCCTGCCGCAGCACCCGCGCCCGTCTCGATCACACACTCATGACCCAGCTTTTGCAGTTGCTGCGCTGAGTCTGGCGTCATTGCAACCCGGGCTTCGCCCTCAAAAATCTCTTTTGGTGTTCCGATCTTCAATTCAGAATTCCCCGCATCGATCTGATCGTGTCCCCCGTGGCACGATTTTCCTATCCAGCGATAACGTGCCACGTCGTTTTTCACAAGACGCGGGGACATCATGTGAGGCACTTAGCCAACAATAAAAATGGCCGGAACCCATGGATTCCAGCCTTTTTACTTCTCTGATTTGGGCGGCCCTTTAAAGACCGGGGAAAATCCGCGTAAAGCCACGTTGTTCGAATGTCGCCCCACGCTCCGCGCCGAATACGAATTTGCCGCCAAGCCCGACAAATGGTTCGGTGCCAGATAGACCACCGCTACTGGCCTTGGCTGTGCCAAGCTCCACATATAGGTTGACGTTCGGTGCCACGTCCCGGTCCAATTTGACCGCTAATTTGGAAAAATCCGACCCGGCAACGTCAACGTAATCATACGAACCGGTCACGCCCAGCGCGGTTGCAAATTCGTACCGCGCCATAACACCCAGCATGTCGCCGTCCGAAGCCGCCCCATCAACCCGTGCAAGGTAGCCTTCAAATTCGAACTGACCTGCTTCATGACCAGCCTCTATGCCGTAAATGTCCGCATCACCGCCGCCATCCGCGTTTTCGTTGGCATAGAACGCACCAAACGATGTCGCGTCATTAGCATGGTAAATGCCGTGCAGACCCAATGTGGTGGTATTCAGCCCCGAGGTGTTGAAGTCACTGTATCCCAAATCGACCTGCGCGCTGATGTTCCGGTTAAAACCCAGTTCAACTGACCCGTCGATGCCAACCCGGCTGACGCTCGTGTCATCGGTGAACGCGGAGTAGGACAGCCCCATAGAGCCACCCGTGACTTCGACCGCATGCGCGGCCTGCATCCACAGGGAAGTTGCGCCGAAAATGGCGAGCGGAAGGATTTTCATTTTTACTGCTCCAATACGGGTTTTTTGAACTGGCCCTGTTTTCAGGTTGCCGTGATGCGCATGCTATCTTTCTCAAATCAAAAGAACAATCTGGAATTGTTCCAGCCGCACCAGACTGTCGTTAAAGCACAACAAGATTGCGAACGAGCGCCCCTTGCGCCTGAAAACGATCTCTTGCACCTTTGCCCCCCACGGGCCAGCATCAGAGCATCCAAAGGGAGGCTAGGTATGTATCTGGAAGGCAAACACGCGCTTGTCACGGGCGGCGGGACCGGCATCGGCCTTGCCATCGCGCAAGATCTTGCGGCCAAAGGCGCGCAGGTGACAATCACCGGGCGGCGTCAGGCCGTCCTGGATGAGGTCGCCACCGACAGGATAACCGGCATGACGATGGATGTGCGGGATGAACAAAGAGTCACTGACGCCATCGCTGCCGCGGTCGCGGCCCGAGGTCCGGTTCAGATATGCATCGCCAACGCGGGCATCGCCGAAGGTAAATCCGTGCACAAGACCGATATGGCTTTCTGGCGCAACATGATGGCAACCAATCTGGATGGCACGTTTCTGACCATCCGTGAAAGCCTGAAATCCATGCGCCAGACCGATTGGGGCCGGGTCATTGCCGTTTCTTCGATGGCAGGATTGCGGGGCCTGCCGGGGGCCGCCTGCTATTCTGCGTCAAAGCACGGGATGATCGGGCTGATCCGGTCACTGAGCGAGGATTACATGGGGTCAGCCTTTACGTTTAATGCACTCTGCCCCGGTTATGTGGACACCCCCATCGTGACACGCAACACAACCTCTATCGCTGAACGTGCCGGTGTGACCGAGGAAAAGGCCCGCGACATGATGATCAAGGCCAACCGCCACCAACGCCTGATTGAAACCAGCGAAGTTGCCGCCGCCGCCGCGTGGTTGACTGGACCGGGATCTGGCAGCATCAATGGCCAATGCATCGAGATTGCGGGCGGGCAAATGTGACGTCATAAGGGGCGGTGCCTGTAGCATCCGTTAAATGCGCGTTAACCACCCAGACGCTACCTTCATGCTCATGTCAGAACATATTCCCAGACGCTGTCCCGGTGGCACCTTCTTTTTCACGATCCGCCTTGCGGACCGCAGCAGTGACCTGCTCATCCGGCAAATTACGCACCTGCGCACCGCCATGCGCGAAACAAAGCTGCGCCATACCTTCCAGATTGACGCAATCTGCGTATTACCCTTTGTCATCCACACAATCTGGACCTTGCCAACGGGCGAAACCGGCTATGCAAATCGCATCCGCATGTTCAAATCCAGGTTCTCCCGTAGCCAGCCGATGCCCGCACATCGAAACCTCGCTCAAATCCAGCGTGGTGAGAAAGGCATTTGGCAACGTCGCCATTGGGAACATCAGATCAACGACAGCCTGGACTTTGCCCGCCACCGCGATCTGATCTACCTCAGCCCGGTCCATGCGGGTCTTTGTGCCACACCGCAAGACTGGCCCCACACGTCACTGCACCGTGATATGGCCACCGGCGTTGTGGCACCCGAACCAATCGGCTACGGTGCAGCACGATTGAATCATACGCCGCCTCCGCCCCATCGCTACCGCGACGATATCCAGCGCGCCATGTAAGATAATCGCCACCCCTGATGCTATTAGACAGCTTTGAGCGCAGGCACGTCAGTCTTTGCCGTCCATCCGCGAACCGCATCGCCAAAACGCTCAAACAGGGGGCGAGACACCGGATCATTTGCCGCATCCCATTCAGGATGCCATTGCACAGCCAGCGTAAAGCCCAGCGCCCCTTTGACGTAAATCGCTTCTGGCGTGCCGTCCTCGGCGTGCCCGTCAACCACGATGCGCAACCCCGGTTCTTTGATACCTTGCCCGTGCAGCGTATTGGTGCGCACGATCTGAGCGCCCATGACATCATGAAACACGCCCCCTTGCGCAAAGGTCACATCATGGCGCAGCTCGAATTTTTCTTCCAGCGACCCATCTGGGGGCATCCGGTGGTTCATCCGGCCCGGCAGATCGCGAATTTCGGGATAGAGCGTGCCACCCATGGCGACATTCACCTCCTGAAAGCCCCGGCAAATACCCAAAAACGGCTGTCCCCGCTCGACGCAGGCGCGCACAAGCGGCAACGCAATGGCATCACGCGCCCGGTCAAATTCGCCGTGGGCTGCGGTTTCCGCCTCGCCGTATTCTTCGGGATGCACATTCGGTCGCCCGCCGGTCAGCAAGAAACCGTCGCAGATGTCCAGCAACTCAGCCACGCTCACGTGGCGCGGATCGCTGGGAATGATCAGGGGCACACAGCCTGACACTTCAGATATTGCATCCGAATTCATCTGCCCGCCCGCATGAACGGGATACTGGTCATTCAAAAGATATGAATTTCCAATAATTCCGACGATTGGTCGCGCCATAACTCACCTTATCCCAGTCTTTTTGGCAGATGATACGCTCAGATACCTGCCACCTCAACCGGGCAACGCCTAAATCTCTCCGATGACACCTGCCGCCTCAATGCCCGCCATGGCCGCAATCGCGTCATTGCCCGAAGTATCGCCCGTCACACCCACGGCACCAATGACCTCGTTCTTCTTATTGCGCAGCAACACACCGCCCGGAACCGGGATCACCTGGCCGCCAAAAACCCCGTTAACCGCAGCCATGAAATATGCCTGCTCTTCAGCACGCTTCATCTGGGCGGTGCCGGCCATACCAAGCATCACCGCACCGTATGCCTTGGCATGGGCGATCGCAAAACGACCGGGAGACGCCCCATCTTCGCGCTCAAATGCCTGCACATTGCCGCCAGCATCGAGCACCACAACAGAAAGAGGTTTAAGCTCCATCTCGCGGCCTTTCTTCAGGGTGTTCCTGATAATTGTGCGGGCTTTGTTGAGCGATAGTGCCATGAAAATTTCCTCTATGTCCCTGTTGATATACTGCGCGTCAAAGGTGTGGGGCAAGAAACCCTCACACCCAAAATGGTAAGGCAAGCGTCAGCCCGCTGCGGCTTTCAGTTCAAGACGCCGCGCGTGCAAAACAGGCTCAGTGTATCCCGACGGCTGCTCGCGCCCCTTGAGAACCAGATCACAGGCCGCCTGAAACGCGATGCCGTCAAATCCCGGTGCCATTGGCGTATAAAGCGGATCACCGGCATTCTGGCGGTCCACGACTGCGGCCATCTTTTTCAGTCCGGCCATTACCTGTCCTTCGCTGATCACACCATGATGCAGCCAATTGGCCAATGCCTGCGCCGAAATGCGGCAAGTTGCGCGGTCTTCCATCAGCGCGACATCATGGATGTCGGGCACCTTGGAGCACCCCACACCCTGATCAATCCAGCGCACCACATAACCCAGAATGCCTTGGGCGTTATTTTCGATCTCGCGGGTAATTTCGGCCTCAGAAAGGTTGCGTCCGGCCATCACGGGTATCGTCAGCAGATCCGCCAATGTGCCACGCGCACCGCCCTCTTTGATCTCTTCCTGACGGGCCAGCACGTCAACCTGGTGGTAATGCGTGGCGTGCAATGTGGCCGCAGTTGGCGATGGCACCCAGGCGCAATTGGCACCGGACTTTGGGTGGCCGATCTTGGTTTTCAGCATGTCTTCCATAAGATCGGGCATCGCCCACATACCTTTGCCGATCTGCGCCCGCCCCTGTAACCCGCAGGCAAGGCCGATATCGACATTGCGATCCTCATAGGCAGCAATCCATGCAGTATTTTTCATGTCGCCTTTCGGCACCATCGGTCCGGCTTCCATCGAAGTATGAATTTCATCCCCCGTCCGGTCCAGAAATCCTGTGTTGATAAACGCTACCCGATGTTTTGCGGCGCGAATGCATTCAGCCAGATTGGCCGAAGTCCGCCGTTCTTCGTCCATGATACCCAGCTTGACCGTGTTCTTTGGTAGTCCCAATGCAGCCTCGACATGCGTGAAAATCTCGTCAGCAAAGGCAACCTCTTCGGGACCATGCATTTTTGGTTTTACGACATAGACGCTGCCTGTGACCGAATTGCCGCCCTCGCGCTGCAAATCGTGCATCGCAATCAGTGTGGTGATCATTGCATCCATCAGACCTTCGCCGACTTCCGCCCCATCCCGGTCCAGCACTGCCGTGTTCGTCATCAAATGCCCGACATTTCGGATCAACATCAGCGACCGCCCCTTGAGCGTCACCGTATCACCGTCCGGTCCTTCATACACGCGATCGGTGTTCATAACCCGCGTCAGGGTTTTTCCGCCCTTTTCAAAGGTTTCCGTCAGATCGCCTTTCATGAGGCCCAGCCAGTTGCTGTAGGCCACAACCTTGTCTTCGGCATCGACGGCCGCGACGCTGTCTTCGCAATCCATGATCGTGGACATCGCTGATTCCAGCGTGATGTCTGAGACATGGGCAGGATCGTCTTTGCCGATAGGATGATCAGAGTTCACATGAATATCGATGTGCAGCCCATTGTTTTTCAACAAAATATTTGTTGGCGCTGCGGCAGCCCCCTGAAATCCTACAAACTGTGAAGTATCAGCAAGCGGAACACCGTCCCCCACAGCGGCAATCAATGTGCCGCCCTCGATCCGGTATCCTTCAGCAGACACATGTGACCCAACGGCTAACGGTGCCACCTCGTCGAGAAACGCCTTTGCTTTTGCAACGACCCGCAAACCGCGTGCCGCATCATACCCTTTGCCGCTGGGCAGATCGCCCAGCGCATCAGTCCCATAAAGCGCATCATAAAGACTGCCCCAGCGGGCGTTCGCCGCATTCAGCGCAAAGCGCGCATTCGTGATCGGAACAACAAGCTGTGGCCCTGGCACCTGTGCAATCTCGGGATCTACGTTTTCGGTTTCAATCTCAAACGCCGGTCCTTCGGGCATCAGATAGCCGATCTCACGTAGAAACGCGGTGTAGCTTTCCGCATCATGATCCAGACCCCTGTGCTGCACGTGCCAGCTGTCGACCTGCTTTTGGATGTATTCTCGTTTGGCCAGCAGAGCGAGATTTTTGGGGCCCAGCTCGTGGACAAGTTTGGAAAACTGCGTCCAAAAGACGTCTGCGGCAACACCTGTCCCGGGAAGGGCCTTTTTCTCCAGGAAATCAGCAAGCTGCAGATCAACCTGCAAGCCATCTTTATCAACTCTTGTCATTATTCGCCCCTCGGACATCTCGTAAAAGCCAGCCTTAGCGAAGGCTTACCCAGAAAGTTTTCGATGATCAAGCAGAACTGGTAAAATTTTATTACCAATTTTTGGATGCAAGGTGAATTGGGCTGCTCAGCACTGCCGCTTCTGTCATTGGTACATAAAAGAAAGTGCGGCGGCCAATGGCCCCGCACCTGTCTTTGGTCATCGCAAGATGCTTAGTTGCCGACAGTCGTATCCACAGTCGGTGTGCTTTCGATCACCGCTTCGGTCTCTGCCTCGTCGCTTTGCAGGACGGTGTAGAAAACCAGACCGATAAGCATCAGGGCGGCGAAAACGATCACACCTTTCATCCCCAGTAGCGGGGCCTTGTGACGGTCCTTTTGCTTTTCAACGTTCGTATCGGGAGCTGACATATTCTTCTCCTTTATCGTGTTTCATTCAATTGGGAACCCTGCTTGCGGGTCCATTGCTACGGACATAACGTATGACCAACAAGTTCGTTCCAAGTTGAGGTTCCGCGATGCGTGATGCTGCCCCCCATACCATTTATCTGGCCGATTATTCCCCATTTGGCTTCGTAGTTGATGATGTCAAGCTGACCTTTGATCTGGACCCCCATCACACCCGCGTCAAAAGCCGCATCGCGTTTCGCCCCAATCCCGATGCCAAGGACAGCACGTTCTTTCTCCATGGAGAAAAGCTCAAGCTTGTCAGTGCAGTCATCGATGGCAACCCCGTCACCCCCACATTGACCGATGAGGGTCTTACCTGTCCCGTGCCGAACGCGCCATTCATCTGGGAAGCCGAGGTTGAGATTGATCCGAAAGGCAACACTGCACTTGAGGGGCTTTATATGTCGAACGGCATGTATTGCACCCAATGTGAGGCCGAAGGTTTTCGCAAGATCACCTATTACCCCGACCGCCCCGATGTGATGGCGACCTTTGGCGTCACCATCAACGGCCCGCATCCTGTGCTGCTGTCCAACGGCAATCTTGCGGTCTCTGAAATCCACCATGCTGAATGGCATGACCCATGGCCCAAACCTGCCTATCTCTTTGCGCTGGTGGCCGGCGAGCTTGTCGCCCACTCCGATCATTTTACCACCATGAACGGGCGCGACGTTGAACTGAACCTCTATGTCCGCCCCGGTGATGAGGGCAAATGCGCCTTTGGCATGCAAGCGCTGAAAGCGTCGATGAAATGGGACGAGGATGTCTATGGCCGCGAATATGATCTGGCGTTGTTCAACATCGTGGCGGTGGATGACTTCAACATGGGCGCGATGGAGAACAAAGGGCTGAACGTTTTCAACTCTTCTGCCGTGCTGGCCTCGCCCGAAACTTCGACCGACACGAATTTTGAACGGATCGAGGCGATCATCGCGCATGAATATTTCCACAACTGGACCGGCAACCGCATCACCTGCCGTGACTGGTTTCAGTTGTGTCTAAAGGAAGGCCTGACCGTTTTCCGCGACAGTCAGTTCACCTCGGATATGCGGTCAGCCCCGGTCAAGCGTATCTCGGATGTAATCGATCTGCGCGGTCGTCAGTTTGCCGAAGATCAAGGACCATTGGCGCACCCTGTCCGGCCAGAAAGCTTTCAGGAGATCAACAATTTCTACACGGCCACCGTTTATGAAAAAGGGGCCGAGGTTATTGGCATGCTCAAACGGCTGGTCGGGGATGGGGCTTATGCACAGGCGCTTGACCTCTATTTTGACCGCCATGACGGCGATGCAGCCACAATCGAGGATTGGCTCAAGGTATTTGAGGACACCACGGGTCGTGACCTTACACAATTCAAACGCTGGTATTCACAGGCCGGAACGCCACGGCTGTCTGTGAAAGAAAGCTTTGAGAACGGCACCCTGACGCTGGCGTTCACCCAGTCCACACCGCCCAGCACAGCAACGCCCGATCCGCAGCCGTATGTCATTCCAATTTCCGTGGGGCTTATTGCCCAAGGTGGCACTGAAGTCGTACCAACAGGCATTCTTGAGATGACAAAAGCCGAGCAGAGCTTCACCTTTGACGGGTTGGACGCCGCGCCAGTTGCATCGATCCTGCGCGGCTTTTCTGCGCCTGTTGTACTGGATCAGCCACTCAGCGACGCGGACCGAGCGCATTTGCTTGCCCATGATACGGACCCCTTCAACCGCTGGGAACAAGGTCGCACACTCGCCCGGCAGGCGCTTCTGGCAATCATCCGAACAGGCACTACGCCCGCCGACCGATACCTTGACGGGCTGCGTAATGTCGTGACCGATGGCACGCTCGACCCTGCCTACCGTGCGCTGATGCTGGGGCTGCCCAGCGATTCTGACCTTGCCACAGCCCTTCACGATGCAGGCGAAACACCAGACCCGGCAGCAATCTACGATGCCCTCGAAAGCCTCCGAGACGTCCTTGCCCGCCATCTGGGTGACGACTTGCGCATTCTCTATGACGCGCATCAAGTTGAGGGCACCTATCGTCCCGATGCAGAACAATCGGGCAAGCGGGCGCTGGCAGGGGCCATGCTCAGCTTGATCAGTCGTCGCGAGGGCGCGGAACTGGCAGCGCGGCAATACAAAGCTGCCGATAATATGACGCTACAACTCTCCGCTCTCGCCTGCGCGCTGCGCGCCGGCCAGGGCGACGGGCTGTTGCAGGCGTTTGAGACGCAATGGAAGGACGACCGGCTGGTCATGGACAAATGGTTCGGTCTGCAGGTGCTTGAAGCGGAACCCCGGGACGCCGCTGATGTTGCTGATGCCTTGACCCGGCACCCCGACTTCAACTGGAAGAACCCAAACCGTTTCCGCGCCGTTCTGGGCGCGCTGGCCATGCATCATGCCGGGTTCCACCACGCGAGCGGCAAGGGCTATACCCTGCTGGCCGACTGGTTGATCCGTCTTGATCCCGTCAACCCGCAAACCACAGCGCGCATGTGCTCGGCATTTCAGACATGGGCACGTTATGATGCTGACCGGCAGGCAAAGATCGCAACGCAACTGGACCGCATCCTTGCGACACCGAACCTGAGCCCCGACACCACTGAAATGCTGACCCGCATCAGGGGCGCGTAGACCATGCCGATTCTCATTGCCCTGATCGGCATGGGCATCACCGCCTATTTTTGGATGAACCGTGTCAAACGGGGTACCGAAATTGCCGGAGAATTGATGGATGCCGCCGGTGACGTGAAAAACGCCGCACGCCGCTTTGGGTTTCGCCGCCGGGCCAACCAGCACCCGGTTGAGGGCATTGACGATCCCAAACTCGCCATCGGCGGGCTTGCGGTGGCATTTCTTGAGATGGACGACCTGCCGACAACAGATGCGCGGGCCCAGATGGATATCTCAATGCGCAAGCATTTGAACCTTGATGCAGATACAGCGCAGGAAATTGCCATTCTGGGCCGCTGGTTTGTCGAGGAATGCCACGGGCCGGTTCAGGCGTTTCCCCGTCTGGCGAAAAAGCTGCACAAAATGGATGGCGCATCTTATTTCGATGATCTGATGGCAATTCTGAACGACATGACCCACACCAGCGCAGGCGGTCCAAGCACCCGCCAATCCGAAGCGCTTAGCGATCTGGCACGGGTCTTTCGGCTGAAATGACGGCACCCTTTGTTTTTGACCAACAGGCGCGCAGCCGCAAAACCCTGCTGATTGTGGTCAGCATCTGGGTGGCACTCGTGGCTGCTTGGATCTGGTTGGATGCGGCACTGTGGATCGTGGCTTTTCTGGCGGCCTTCACCCTGCCCGCCGTCTCTGACCTGATCCGCAATCCGCTCAGCGGGCTTACGCTGAACAACCAGACCCTCAGTTGGTTCTCCGGCCGCCGAAACGGGACACTGGAACTGTCCGAGATTGATCACATTCGCCTTGATACGCGGCTCGATTTTTCGGTGCGGGTTACGGCAGTATTGACCACAGGGCGCAAGATAAGGTTGCCATTTGAATCGACCCCACCACATCAGGCATTCCAGGACGCGTTAGAAACCCGCGGGGTGAAAACCCAGAGGCACCATTTTCAGCTGTTGCAATGATAAAGGACTACGGGCGCTCTTTGGGCCGGGTTGCATTGACGGGTTTGCAGTAGTTCTGCCCGCGCAACCACCCTGCCATGTCCCGACGCTTGGCTGCACTGCGCATCGGGCCCCAATCGGCGGCAACACCACGCCCGCCCCGACCAAAGATCACCCCATCCCGCGGCACGGTTACAGCCATAATACGCACGGCACAGCTTAAATTTGCGGCACCATTCTTGAGCGCCTGGCCCGTTCCTACGTTGCATTTATACCCCCGCGCAGTGCCTGGTAGAATTTGCAATAATCCATACCAACGGCCACCGCCGCCCACGGCCCAAGGCTTGTACGTACTTTCGTGTTTGGCCAAAGCGGACAGGAACCCAACCCAGAACGCACCGCGTGTCTGATCTGTGGCGGTCTTGTATGCAGGACACCACATTTCAATATCACCGGGCACCAGATCCACCAGAGGCTTGCCATGCGCTTTGAGCGCAGAAAGGGCAGCGCGCGTCCAAACCTCATGTCCGCCCATGTGTTGCCACCTTGTGCGCGGTAAAAATGCGCTGCGCGCCGGAGGGCGGACATCCGTGTAAAACCTTGGCACTTGGACAGTCCGTTCAGCGGGGGCATCGTCCCGTGACGCCAATGTCAAAGGGTGGTCCGGCGACATCAAAATGGCCTTTTTTCCAGCCAACGCGACATCATCCACGGCGACGGTCGATTTGGCTAGTTCGTCAGACTCCGACACAATCAAAGGTTGTGATATTTGCGCATGATTCCCGGACGAGCGAACGCTTCTTGGCGTTTCCGCAGCAACCGACGCCGACAACAAAGCCAGCGCCCCCCCCCAAAGAACATGTTTCATCACCTATAATTTAAACGTTCTCGTAGGAATTTTGCAAGCGATTCACTCAACCACCCGCATGTGGCGAAACAAAGCGATACGCTATTTGAGTTCGCTCAGCTTATTTAACCATTCGCGCCGACAATGCGGCATTCATTTGTCATTGCACGTTAAAGGTGTGCCTAAATCGCGATATTACCGTGCCTGCGCCACCGTTGCGCCTCAATGGACCAGCATATGCTCGGGCATGTGAAGTATTTAGTTCGGATTTCAGTTATGAATCGTTTAACCAGTTTTTTCAAAAGGGTGCTAAGCCAACAAGGCGACTACCCGTCAGATAGCTTTATTGAGACTTTGGATGATGGCCATCTTGCCACTTCCTTGCGCCGCCGTCCCGTCCCAAAGCACCAAAACCTCGCTCAACCCATTGAAGCGCTTCTGAACATCAGCTGCCCTGATCCGACGGCAGAAGATATGTTGCGCGATAAACATCAGCGCAGTGCCCAGAGCCTCGCGCGCCAAGAACGCTGGGCCGATCTTGCAGAGATGATTTATCATGCCGATCAAAACCGCGAAATGACCCCAGGTTCGATGCCAATTGCAGACCTGATGGCGTTTGGCGCACGGGCTGATGTGGTTTTGGCTGTCGAACATGCCCTTCAGGATGGCAGACCCCCAAAAGGGGCCCCCATGATGGCCGGCATTGAGGCGCTCGAATATATTCTATCCGAATTTCCGGGAAATTACATCATCGCCACGATCGTGGCACAAGCCCATATTGATATCGGCTGGGCGTGGCGCGGCACCGGGTGGGACGCAGAATTGTCGAGCCAGAACCGCGAAGCATTCTCTGCGCACTTTGACCGCGCGCGCGACATCCTGAAACCGTATTGCGGTCAGGCATTGGATTCCCCCCTGCTCGCCGCGACCTGTTGCGCCTTGGTCGGCGGCACTGAACAGGGCCGACTGACCGTCGCAGACCTTTATGAAAAACTGATTGATTTGAACCCGTCCAACCCGCGATCCATGCGCGCGATGGGCAATTACCTGTTACCACGCTGGTGCGGCAGCTACCGCGAGTTGGAGCTTGAGGCGCGGCGCACTGCGGCACGCACCCAAAGTATCTGGGGTGCTGGCGGTTATACCTGGGTGATGTTTGACGCAATTGCCTGCGACGATCAGGCCTGCGCAAATCTGGATCTGCCATTCTTTATCGAAGGCTTGCGTGACATCCTTGATCGACGCGCAGATCCCTACACCACCAACCTTTTGGCTGCCTATTGTGCCAATGCGATCGGCCTTTCTTTTTCAGGCAATGACGAAGCCGATCAGGTCCGCACCCAGATTGCGGATGCCGCCCGCTGGATCGTGCGCGAATATCTGACCGAATTGCATCCGATGATCTGGGCCCATGCAGCCCGCGGATTTGACAACAATTTGCGTGTTCATTCGCTCACCCGCTTTGCGGCGTCGGGCCGCGATGACGCAATGCGCATCATCTCAACGCTGTTTCAACGCGAAATATTATCAGGTCAAAAGATCGTCTTTACCGATACGGGCCCGGTTACGATGGCCAGCTAGACCCCTTGCGACTGACCTTGAGCGCCCTTTCAGGCAACTGCCGCGACTGCACCTTAACCCTCATCCCACTTGCGACGCCTTGGCACGTGATCTAAGACCCAACTGATCCACATCGTGCGCGAGGCCACCAATGCTTGACCTGACCTATGACACCCCGAAACCCCGTGTGATTGCAGGGGCCAAGCATGATTGGGAACTGGTCATCGGCATGGAAGTGCATGCGCAGGTGCAGTCCAATGCCAAACTGTTCTCTGGTGCCTCGACCAAATTTGGGGCCGAACCCAACTCGAACGTGGCTTTCGTCGACGCGGCCATGCCCGGCATGCTGCCGGTCATCAACGAATACTGCGTCGAACAGGCTGTGCGCACCGGGCTTGGCCTCAAGGCCGAGATCAACCTGAAATCTGCCTTTGATCGCAAGAACTATTTTTATCCGGACCTGCCGCAGGGCTATCAGATTTCACAGCTTTATCACCCCATCGTGGGCGAAGGCGAAGTTCTGGTCGAAATGGGCGACGGCACCGCGCGTCTGGTCCGTATTGAACGCATCCACATGGAACAGGACGCAGGTAAATCCATTCACGACATGGACCCCAACATGTCCTTTGTTGATCTGAACCGCACCGGCGTTTGCCTGATGGAAATCGTCAGCCGTCCCGACATTCGTGGCCCCGAAGAGGCCGCTGCCTACCTCGCCAAACTGCGCCAGATCTTGCGGTACTTGGGCACCTGCAATGGCGACATGCAGTCCGGCGCGATGCGCGCGGACGTCAACGTGTCTATCTGCCGTCCCGGCCAGTACGAAAAGTATCACGAATCTCAGGACTTCTCGCACCTCGGCACCCGCTGCGAGATCAAGAACATGAACTCCATGCGCTTTATCCAGCAAGCGATTGAGGTTGAGGCCCGCCGCCAGATTGCCATCGTTGAGGCGGGCGGCGAAGTGGTACAGGAAACGCGGCTGTTTGATCCAGACAAACAGGAAACCCGGTCGATGCGGTCCAAGGAAGAGGCGCATGATTACCGCTATTTCCCGGACCCCGATCTGCTGCCTTTGGAAATTGAACAGGCATGGGTCGATGGCATCGCCGCCACCCTTCCCGAACTGCCCGACGCCAAAAAGGCGCGCTTTATCAGCGACTTCGGCATCAGCGATTATGACGCATCTGTGCTGACCGCGGATTTGGATTCGGCTGGCTATTTTGAGCAAGTCGCGCGGGATCGCGATGGAAAGATCGCTGCGAACTGGGTGATCAACGAGCTTTTTGGCCGCCTGAAAAAGGACGAAAAAGACATCGCTGACAGCCCGGTCAGCCCGGCCCATCTGGGTGGCATCATCGACCTCATCGCCTCTGACGCGATATCGGGCAAGATCGCCAAGGACGTGTTCGAGATCAGCTATACGACAGGCCGTGACCCCGCCGAGATTGTGGAAACCGAAGGCATGAGGCAGGTCACAGACACGGGTGCAATTGAGGCCGCCGTCGATCAGATCATTGCCGCGAACCCCGATCAGGTTGCCAAAGCCCGCGAGAACCCAAAGCTGGCCGGTTGGTTCGTGGGTCAGGTGATGAAAGCCACGGGCGGCAAGGCCAATCCGAAGGCCGTGAATGAACTGGTGGCGAAAAAGCTGGGCGGCTGAGGGAGGCACCGTCTCCCTTCCCCAATCGCGCCACGTTTGCTACAATTGTCATGTCCAAATATGAGAAATCCGCTTATGCCGCGTTTTGAGTACAAAGTTGTTCCCGCCCCCGCCAAAGGCCTTAAGGGAAAAGGTATCAAAGGTGCCGAGGCGCGGTTTTCCCATGCGTTACAGGAACTGATGAATGGCATGGCCGCGGATGGCTGGGAGTATCAGCGCGCCGAAACGCTGCCATCGCTGGAACGCGTGGGGCTGACCGGCTCCACGACTGAGTGGCGCAATGTGCTGGTGTTCCGCCGGATGCGTGAAAATGAAGCGGAGTTGTTTGCGCCCGAGTTGCTGCCAGCACCTGACGAGACACCTCCGGAAACCGCCGCGGCACCTGCTGCAAAGGCGGACACACCGCGCGTGGCAGAAAAGGTCGCACCGCTTGTGGCCAAACAGGAAGGGGCCGCGCCCAAGGCCGATCCCCAGCAGCAAAATGCAGTGCCAATAAAAGACGAGCCTTTCGACAACGGCGTCGAGGATACCGGCAGCATGGACCGTGTCGGTGCCTCGCTCACCAATCTTGCAGCGGTGCGAGACTCTGGAAAATCAAGTAATTAGGCGACGTTCTTAAACATCTAGATCAAGTGCAAGGGCATGAATGCGCGCCATGAGGTCCGGACCGAGTGCCGCATGCACCGCACGGTGCCGCGCGACCCGGCTTAACCCCTTGAAATGATCGGCACGGATCATCACGTTGAAATGGCTTTCACCGCCCTCGCGATATCCGCCATGCCCTCGGTGACTTTCGCTATCGTCGACAACCTCCAACACACGTGGCGCAAGCGCCGCGCGCAGCTTCTCCTCAATTTCGCGGGTGACCGTACCTTTGTTAACTGACATTTTTTTCTCCTACCCCCTTCAATCTCGCCCCACAGCGTCTAAAGTGACCAGCCTGAGTCGGAAAGGTCTAACCCATGCCAAAAGCAGATCCCTTCGGATTCGACATGTCCGTGTCGTCTTCGAAAAAGAAAAATCCACGCGGCAGGCGCGGCATGTCCGGTGCCTCAGAGACATCTCGGCGTATCTGCGATCATGCAGGGTGTGACGAGGCGGGCAAATACCGCGCGCCAAAAGCGCCAGACGTGTTGGACGACTTCTTTTGGTTCTGTCAGGCCCATGTGCGCGAATATAATCTCAAGTGGAATTTCTTTGACGGCACGACCGAGGCCGAACTGAACGCGCAGATGTCCAGCGACAAGGTATGGGAACGCCCGACCAAACCACTGGGCGATCCTGAGGCACGGGCTTGGGCGCGGCTTGGCATTGAGGACCCGCATCAGGTGCTGGGCGCAAATGCCACGCAAAATCCCGGCAGAGGCCCCCAGGCTGGGCGACGCCTGCCCCCGACGGAGCGGCGGTCATTGGAAATTCTGGAAGCCAAGGACACCTGGACCAAACCGGAAATCCGCAAAGCCTATAAATTGTTGATCAAAGTGCTGCATCCCGACATGAACGGCGGCGACCGATCCCAGGAAGAGCAATTGCAGCAAGTCGTCTGGGCATGGGACCAGATCAAAGGCAGCCGCAACTTCAAAGACTAAGTTTATGGACCCGCCCGGCACCGCTGGGCGGCAAGATACGCCCCCGTTTTTGGTTCCGCGCACTGCTGTGAGCACTGCCACCGGGCGTTCGACCAAAGATCGGACGCCTTAGTGCGGCATTTGCGCACAAAAGGGACGTTTTTCCAGCGCGCCGATGACTGGCCACACCGGATGATACCAGTTGCCTCTTTCCCTTGCGCCTCACCAAGATATGTTGCACCAGATACGCGCGTCGCAAAGTCGCGGCGCATGGGGTAAAAGGAAGATACGGCATGGACGACGGCGCACTGGACATCAACGCAAGACCAACCGAAGAGATTTCCGTTCGTGACGTCTTTGGCATCGATTCTGACATGGTGGTCAAACGCTTTGCCGATCGCTCTGACCGCGTGCCCGCGCTGGACAGCACCTACAAGTTTGATCCCGATACCACATTGGCCATTTTAGCCGGGTTCACGCACAACCGCCGCGTCATGATCCAAGGTTACCACGGGACGGGCAAATCGACCCACATCGAACAGGTGGCAAGCCTGCTCAACTGGCCCTGCGTGCGCGTCAACCTTGACAGCCACATCAGCCGGATTGACCTGATCGGCAAAGACGCAATCAAGCTGGTGGATGGCAAGCAGGTCACGGCATTTCAGGAAGGCATCCTGCCCTGGGCGCTGCGCAACCCCACCGCCATTGTGTTTGATGAATATGACGCAGGCCGCGCCGATGTGATGTTCGTCATCCAGCGCGTGCTGGAAACGGACGGCAAGCTGACATTGCTGGACCAGAACAAGGTGATCACGCCGCATCCCTATTTCCGCATTTTTGCAACCGCCAATACCGTGGGTCTGGGTGACACAACCGGACTTTACCACGGCACCCAGCAGATCAACCAAGGTCAGATGGACCGCTGGTCACTGGTGGCGACGCTCAACTATCTGTCGATTGATGCCGAGGTTGCCATCGTGCTGTCCAAAAACCCGCATTACAACACCGACAAGGGCCGCAGGACCATCAAACAGATGGTCACCGTCGCGGACCTGTCCCGCACGGCGTTCATGAATGGCGAGCTGTCAACTGTGATGTCGCCACGGACGGTCATCTCGTGGGCGCAGAATGCCGAGATTTTCCGTAACGTCGGCTATGCCTTTAGGCTATCGTTCCTGAACAAATGTGACGAACTGGAACGTCAGACGGTTGCCGAGTTCTATCAGCGCTTGTTCGATGAGGAATTGCCAGAGAGTGCTGCGAGTGCGAGTTTGGGGTGAACACGCTGAACCTTGCACAAGGACTTGCGTCTGCACCTGAGGGGAGGATTGAATGAGAAAACCATCCGATAACCCGGCAGACGCATTCAAAAAGGCGCTGGCTGAGGCCTCCAAGGTGATGGCCAACGACCCTGATCTGAACGTCAGCTATTCAGTCGATCCATCGGGCCTGTCGGGCGATATTATGCGCCTGCCGCAGGTCAGCCGCCGCATGACCCGCGAGGAAGTGTTGCTGGCCCGTGGTACGGCAGACGCGCTGGCGTTGAACCGCCGCTATCACAACGGACAGACCCATGCGCGTTACGAGCCGCAAGGCGAGATGGCACGCGATCTTTATGAAGCGATGGAAACGGCGCGCTGCGAGGCTGTGGGCGCACGGGACATGCCGGGCACTGCTGGCAACATCGACGTTAAGATCAAGCATGACGCGTTGCGCAAGGGCTATGATCAGGCCAAACAGGCCAGTGACATTCCGCTGGCCGCGGCTGCGGGGTATCTGGTGCGGCATCTGGCCACCGGCCGCCCCCTGCCTGCCGGCGCTGAGAACGCGATGGAATTATGGCGCGGGTTCATTGAGGACAGCGCAGGCGGTACACTGGAAAACCTGACCGAAATCCTGGATGACCAATCTGCCTTTGCCAAATTTGCCCGCCAGATGATCAGTGATCTGGGCTATGGCGATCAATTGGGTGACGACCCTGATACGATGGACGAAGATCAGGAAGACGAAGCCGAAGAAGGTGCCGAAGAAGAGCAAGACCCGGACAGCACGGGTCAGGACGACCAAGACGATGACGAAGCCGAAGGATCGCCCGAACAGTCGCAGGAAGACAGCCATGATGCATCACAAGCTCAGGTCAGCATGGACGACTTGGCCGATCAGGAGCTTGGAGACGAAGCGGAAATGCCCGAAGGCGACGCCCCGTTAGAGCCGCCTGCCCCGCAACCCGTGTCAGAGGCCGACCCCAATTATCTGGTCTATATGGACAGCGAAGACGAGGTGATCGGTGCCGAACATCTCGCCGACCCGATTGAACTGGAACGCCTGCGGGCCTATCTGGATCAACAGTTGGAACCTTTGAAAGGCGCGGTAAGTCGTTTGGCCAACAAACTCCAGCGCCGCCTGCAAGCCCAACAAAACCGATCATGGGAATTTGATCTGGAGGAAGGCACGCTTGATGCAGGCCGGCTGGCGCGGATTGTGGCGACCCCGACAACGCCGCTCAGCTTTAAGGTCGAAAAAGACACCGAGTTCCGCGACACCTGCGTGACACTGCTGCTTGATAACTCTGGGTCGATGCGGGGCCGCCCCATTTCAATCGCGGCGATCTGTGCGGACGTGCTGGCCCGAACGCTGGAGCGGTGCAATGTAAAGGTCGAGATCCTTGGCTTTACCACCCGCGCCTGGAAAGGGGGCCAGGCCCGCGAGGCATGGCTGAACGCGGGTCGCCCGGTGCAGCCCGGTCGCCTGAATGATTTGCGTCACATCATCTATAAATCCGCAGATGCGCCCTGGCGGCGCACCCATCTCAATCTGGGGCTGATGATGAAAGAAGGTCTGCTGAAGGAAAATATCGACGGTGAGGCGCTGGAATGGGCGCACCGCCGCATGATGGCGCGGCACGAGTCCCGCAAAATCCTGATGGTGATCAGTGATGGTGCGCCGGTCGATGACAGCACCTTGTCGGTAAACCCTGCGAACTATCTCGAAAAGCACCTGCGCGATGTGATTGCGATGGTCGAAAAACGCAAGGCGGTCGAATTGCTGGCGATTGGCATCGGGCACGACGTAACCCGCTATTATGAACGTGCGGTCACGATCACCGATGTGGACCAATTGGCCGGTGCCATGACCGAACAACTTGCAGCATTGTTTGACAGCGATCCGCGCGCGCGCGCGCGTGTCATGGGGATGCGCCGCGTCAGCTAAGGCACTCATTCCGCAGACTTATTAATTAATTAATTGAGGGAGGACGCGATGTTCCAGAGTTTCGAGGTCACAGCACGGCCGGAACAAGGACCACCCCGCCTCAAGGCGTTGCGCGCTGAATTGGCGGCTGAAGGGCTTGCCGGTTTCCTGATCCCCCGCGCCGACGCGCATCAAGGCGAATATGTCGCGGCCCATGATGAACGACTGGCATGGATCACAGGCTTCACCGGATCTGCCGGATTCTGCGCCGCCCTGATGGATGTCGCGGGGGTATTCATCGACGGGCGGTACCGCACTCAGGTTAAGGCCCAGGTGGCATCCGATTTCACCCCGGTGCCCTGGCCAGAGGTCAGCCTCGCTGAGTGGTTGATTGAACAATTGCCAGATGGCGGCGTGGTGGGATTTGACGCGTGGCTGCATACCGCAGGACAGTTGGAACAACTGGATGAGGCGCTGGCGGACAGCGGCATTGAAATGCGCCGCTGTGCCAATCTGGTCGACCGCATCTGGGCGGACCAACCCAGCCCCCCGATGCAAGACGCCAAAGCACACGCCCTTGAATTTGCCGGTGAAAGCCACAATGACAAGCGGGCGCGGCTGGGCAAGACACTGAGCGACGCAAAACAGACTGCGGCGGTGATCACCCTGCCCGACAGCCTCAACTGGCTGCTGAATATCCGGGGCGCGGACATTCCGCGCAACCCGGTGGCGCATGGGTTTGGCGTGCTGCATGCAGACGGTGCCGTTGATCTTTTCATGGAACCTCAAAAGGTTGCCGCCCTTGGTGACCATCTGGGCGATCAGATAACGGTGCATGCGCCTGATCACCTGCTGGCGCATCTGGGGACCCTGATTGGCCCGGTACGGTTGGACAAGCAATCTGTCCCGGTGATCATCGCTGATGCCCTGGGGGAGCGGGCGGTGTGGGGGGATGACCCATGTGCCTTGCCAAAGGCCTGCAAAAACGAGGCCGAGATTGCAGGGTCAGCCGAAGCGCATCTGCGTGATGGGGCCGCATTGTGTGAACTGCTGGCATGGCTCGATACAAAGGCCCCCGGAAGTTTGACCGAGACCGAGGTGGTGACCAAGCTTGAAACCTTCCGCCGCCGTGACAATGCCTTGCAGGACATCAGTTTTGAAACCATTGCCGGTACCGGCCCAAACGGCGCAATCATGCATTACCGGGTGACGACGGAAACCGATAGCACCCTTGAGGATGGTCACTTGCTGGTACTGGATTCGGGCGGTCAATATCTGGACGGGACCACCGACATCACCCGCACTGTTCCGATCGGCACTCCCAGTGATGACGCGCGCGTCGCGTTCACCCGTGTTTTGGCAGGGATGATCGCGATGAGCCGACTGCGCTGGCCCCAGGGCCTCGCTGGACGTGACATCGAGATGATTGGCCGGGTACCGCTGTGGCTTGCGGGTCAGGATTTCGACCATGGACTGGGCCACGGTGTCGGTGCTTACTTAAGCGTGCACGAAGGGCCGCAAAGGTTAAGCAAGATCAGCCATGTTCCCTTTTTGGCGGGCATGATCCTGTCCAACGAGCCGGGATATTACCGCGAGGGTGCCTTTGGCATCCGCCTCGAAAACCTGCTAGTGGTGCGGGACGCCCCCGCCCTGCCCGGCGGCGATGCACATCGCAAGATGTTGCATTGGCAGACGCTCAGCTTTGCACCGATAGACCGGCGTCTGATCGTGGCAGAGATGCTCGAAGTTGCCGCACGTAACTGGCTGAATGACTACCACGCACAGGTTGCGCAAAAAATTGGCCCGCGGCTTTCACCAGACGCGAAACTGTGGTTGGATGCCGCAACAGCGCCGCTCTAGGCATCTGTAAAATCACGCGTTTGAAAGGGTTCACTATGGCCGACCATATCAAGATCACAAAAGCCGAAGGCACATGGAGCGTCCGCGCAGGCGGTGCCGTTCTTGGTGAAACCACAAACGCGCTCAAATTGACCGAAGGGGATTATCCGCCCGTCATTTATTTCCCACGGGGCGATATTGCCATGGCGTTTCTGGATTCTTCTGACAAGACGACACACTGCCCGCATAAAGGCGATGCCAGTTACTATTCCGTGGTGACCAAAAGCCGCACCTTGAACGACGCAGTCTGGTCCTATGAAAATCCCAATGACGCTGTCGCGGCAATCAAAGATCACCTTGCGTTTTACCCCATAGATGAGATCACGGTCGAACAGATCTGAGCGCTCATCGCTCAAGAATGTTCTTCTGCCGCCGTCGCAGCCAAAGCGCGATTATAGGCCTTAAGAGCATCGACATGGAACAACGCGCCCATCAATTCAGGCGGCGCATCTGCGGAAAGCGTGACCACAGGAATGAACCGCGCTGATGATTGTTCAAAGATCGGCATCGCCGCCTCAAGCGTCGCAGTGCCGTCAATGTATGTGCCCGCATCGATCAGGTCCCAGCATTCATTTTCGTCGGCGGCGCGTTCGTCCTCTGGGCGGCGCATGATGCGGGCCGCCGTGAACATCGCGAGCAGATAGGCCTGTGGTCCGGCCGCAAGGTGGATGCCCCGCCGCTCCATCTGGGTCAGGAAAAAACTGCGGTCAACGATGCGCGACGCAAGCGCGGTCGACATGCTGACTGCGACCATCACCGCCAAACCTGTCTGCCAGTCACCGGTAAGCTCAAAAACGATCAGGGTGGTGGAAATAGGTGCCCCAAGGACCGCCGCCGCCACTGCACCCATGCCCGCCAGCGCATAAAGCGTTGATGCCCCGGATACATCTGGAAATATCCCCGTCGCGATCAGGCCAAAGGCCAACCCCGCCAGCGCCCCGATCATCAATGAGGGTGAAAACACACCGCCGCCCATGCGCCCCCCAAGCGTGATGGAAACAGCCGCAACCTTGAGCATCGCAAATATGATCACCTCATAAAGGCCCAACTGTCCGGTCAGCGCCAACGACATTGTCTCATAGCCAACGCCAATGATATGCGGAAACCACAGGGCCAATATCCCAAGCAGCGCGCCCGCCACGGCAGGGCGCAACCAGCGCGGCAGGCCCGTGCGCTTTTGCACGTAATTACCAAAATCCTCCGCCCAGAAGATACTGCGCATCAATGCCACAGCGATCAATCCGCACGTCAGCCCTAACAACAAGAACGCGGGCAATTCAACATAGAACTGCAAATCGCCATAGGTCGGCAGCACAAATTCAGTGACCCCGCCAAATTCGAGACGGTTGATAACCGTGCCCGCAACCGAGGCGATGACGATGGGCGCAAAAGCATGCACCGCGAAATGGCGCAACACGACCTCCAACGCGAACAGCGCCCCCGCAATAGGCGCGTTAAAGCTGGCAGAGACCCCGGCCGCCACCGCACAGCCCAATAGATCACGCCCGGTGATGCCGTCCGCATTAATCCGGCGGCTGACCCAGGTGGAGATAACCCCGGCCATGTGCACCACCGGCCCTTCGCGGCCTGATGAACCGCCTGTGCTCAATGTGATCCAAGAGGCGATGGCTGATGCGATCCCGGCGCGGGTTTCCACCCGGCCATCATGCAAGGCGGCCCCCAGAATGACATCGCCCACTGAACGCGCGCGCGCATCCCGGGTGAAATGATGCAAGATCAGCCCGACAGTAAGCCCCCCAAATGTCGGGATCAGAACCACCCAGTACCACTGCAGGCCAGTGATGAAACTGTGCAACTGTTGCACATCCTCTGTGCCATAAAGAGTGGCCTGCAACCAGTTGATCCCTTTGCGGAAAAACAGCGCCGCAAAACCTGCGGCGATGCCGATCAGCAGCGCGATGAACCAAAACGTAACCTTGCCCGGACCGCGCAGTCGGATCACCTCATACCCGCGTTTGATCGACGCCTTTGCCAGCTGAAGCTGTTGCGACAAAAAGGAAGGGTCAGGTTCACTCATAAGATGTCATGATCACGGTGCGCGGGCGTCAAGGTCAAGTACGTGATGGAAATCAGAACGAAAATACGGTCGGTTTTATTCGAAAACACTGACATCACCCGGCCAATAGCACCTCGGCGGCACCGCGTGCGGCATCGGTGATGACATCGCCCGCCAGCATGCGCGCGACCTCGTCAACACGCTCGGCTGGTGACAACGGCGTCACAGTCGATGTCGTCATGCCCTTGCTCACGGCCTTTTCCACCCGCCAATGATGCGCGCCAAGGGCGGCCACCTGCGGTGAATGGGTCACGACCAAAACCTGTCCATCTTCGGCCAATGCCGCCAACCGCCGACCCACCGCATCTGCGGTGGCACCGCCGACACCGCGGTCAATCTCGTCAAAAATCAACGTCAGGCCGGATTGGCCTTGGGTCAGGCAGACTTTGAGCGCCAGCAGAAACCGGCTCAGTTCCCCCCCCGACGCGATTTTGCCCAATGGCCCCGCGGGCGCGCCAGGGTTGGTGGCCACTGTGAAGGACACCGCATCGCGGCCCTCTGGCCCGGCGTCCTCGGGTGTGATTTGGGTCGCAAAGACAGCACGTTCCATTTTTAACGGGGCCAGTTCAGACGATACTGCTTTATCAAGCTTTGTCGCGGCGGTGCGCCGCGCCTGACCCAGAGCATCCGCCGCCGCATCATAAGCATCGCGTGCATCGCGCACTGCCTTTTCGAGAGCCGCCTGCTGCGCCTCGCCTGCGTCCAGTGCCGCCAGCTTGCCGCGCAGGATCTCTGCAAATCCGGCCAAATCGTCCGGGGCCACGTCATGCTTGCGCGCCAAAGCACGGATCGCAAACAACCGCTCTTCCGCCTCTTCCAGCTCGATCGGGTTGAACGACATCGCGTCAATGGCATTGGCTACCCCTGACATCGCATCGTCAAGTTCCAACATCGCACGGTTCAACGCAGCCATCGGTGCCTCTAACGCGCCTTCGGCTTTGTGGGCCACACCGTCCAGCCAGCGCAGCGCATCACCAAGGCTGGTTTCGGCACCACCCTGCCCCAGTATCTCATAAGCGTTGACGACATCCGCGCGGATTTTTTCAGCGCTTTGCATCAGCCGCCGCTTGCTGTCCAAAATGGCCTCTTCGCCTGCCTGAGGCTCCAATTTGTCCAGTTCCGCAACCGCGTGGCGCAGGAACTCCTCTTCGGCCTGAATAGCCTCGCGTTCAATGGCGGCTGCCTTGGCCGCCTTACGTGCGGCACTCAGGGCTTGCCACGCCGCGCGCACCTTGGCCTTTGCCGCGTCATTTCCGGCAAACCCATCCAAAATTGCCCGATGCCCACGCGGATTAAGCAGCCCCCGGTCATCATGCTGCCCGTGCAGCTCAACCAAAGTGTCCGACAATTCCCGCAGCACCTCACCAGAACAGCGGCGGTCGTTGACCCAGGCTGTTTTGCGTCCGTCGCTTGAATTGATGCGCCGTAAAATCAGCTCATTGCCCGCTGGCAAACCGGCCTCTTTCAACACCGCATGGGCCGGATGACCCGGCGCGAGGTCGAACCATGCCGTTACTTCACCCTGATCTGCGCCCTGACGCACAAGATCGGCACGTCCGCGCCAGCCCAGTACAAAACCCAGCGAATCCAACAGGATGGATTTCCCCGCACCGGTTTCCCCAGTCAACACATTAAGCCCCGGCTGAAACGCAAGTTCCAGGCGATCAATGATCAGCATGTCCGAAATATCAAGTCCGCGCAGCATGTCGTTGCCCCAACGGATGGGTGAAACCCACCGCCCCTACAGCCACTCGCCCTTGATCGTCTGACGGTAAACGGCACTCAACCAGTTATTTTTGTAAAACTTCGGTTCAAGCCCCTGACCGGTCAGCAATTTATAGCTGTCTTCGTACCATTCGGTCGACTGATAGTTGTGGCCCAGAATAGCACCGGCAGTCTGGGCTTCTTCATTCAGACCCAGCGCCAGATAGGCTTCAACCAAACGGTGCAGTGCCTCGGCGGTGTGGGTCGTGGTCTGGAATTCCTCGACAACAACCCGGAACCGGTTGATCGCCGATGTATAGTGATCGCGGCGCAGATAATAACGCCCGATTTCCATCTCTTTGCCCGCCAGATGATCAAAGGCCAGATCAAATTTCAAAATTGCCGATTTTGTATATTCGCTGTCCGGGTATCCTTCGATCACTTGGCGCAAGGACTGCAGCGCCTGAAATGTCAGACCCTGATCACGGCCCACTTCGTCGATCTGGTCATAATAGCTGAGCGCCAAGAGATATTGTGCATATGCGGCGTCATCATCATCGGGATAAAAGTCGATAAACCGCTGCGCCGAGGACCGGCTGTTGGGATAATCCTTGTCTTGATGGTAGGAAAACGCCTGCATGATCAGCGCGCGTTTGGCCCATTCCGAATAGGGATACAGGCGCTCAATCTCTGCAAAATAGAACGCCGCATCTTCAGGACGGCTGCGGTTCAGTTCAAATTCGCCACGCTCAAAGATCTGTTCTGCCGAATAAGTTTCAAGGGGAATTTCCTGAGGGTTAAAGAAGTTCCCCGTAAAACGACCGGCATCACGGTTGCCGCACGCTGCAAGCGCTGCCACAATGCACACTGCACCGATCACTCGCATACGCGACCCTGCACCTGTCATGCCTGCATCCTTTGCATCGTCACATCCATGGCCAATTTTTGACCCCTCTTTGCACCTAGCTAACACAATAATTTGCGATGCAAAACGCCCATTCCACACTTAGCTGCGCCGCGTCACACAAAAGCGATAGTGCATGTCCAAAAACCACGCTTGCAATTGAATACATGCGCAACCCTGTACGATCAATGGCAAGCGTTGTTTCAGATATCGCATTGGGGATTTTATCTGCAAAATCAATGCAGTCTCAGGCGACTTGCGGGATCTCATCCCAGACCAGTCCATAGCCCGGCAGGCGTGACGCCATAGATGCGTCGCATTCAACCATGCGCACGGCACCGGGCGTCGCAAAAAGCTTGCGCAACAAGGTGTTGGTCAGCGAATGACCGGCACGGTTTCCGGTGTAATGGCCCAAAAGCGGCGCACCGGCCAAGGCCAGATCACCCAACGCATCCAGCATTTTATGGCGCACGGGTTCGTCTGCATGGCGCAGACCACCCGGGCTGATCACATGATCGCCCTCAAAAACGACGGCATTTTCCCCAGATTCACCGCCCAGTGCCAGACCGTTCGCCTGCATCGCATCAACGTCCGCCTTGCGGCAGAACGTGCGGCTGTCACACAGTTCGCGGGCAAAGGACCCGTTGTTCATCACCAGTGATTTTTTCTGATGCCCAATGGCGGCATCAACAAAATCAATCTCAAAATCAATCCGCAGGGTATGGGAGGGTGCCAGTGTCGCAGAAGCGTCACCGTCTGTTACTGTCACGGTTTTCAGCACTTCAAATGCCATCACCGGTGCAGCAAGGCGGCGGATCCCACGTTCCATGAACCCGCGTACAAACGGGATCGCGGATCCATCAAGTATTGGCACTTCGGGGCCGTCAATTTCAACCAGCGCATTGTGAATACCACACCCCGCCAGTGCCGCCATCAGATGTTCAACAGTAGAGACAGACAGACCATTTGCATTTTCAAGTTTGGTACACAGAGGCGACCGATTAACGGCATCCCAGCGCGCCGGGATCATCCGGTCGCCCACAACCACATCCGTGCGCGCAAACCAAATGCCATGGTGCGCACTTGCAGGACGAACAGTCACAGTTGCTTGCTGGCCAGAGTGCAACCCCTTGCCGGTAAAGCTCATCGCTGATTTGATCGTGTTCTGCACAAGAATCGTCCTCATCATTCCCAGATCGCTGTCCGGGCTTGAACACTGAACTAAGCGGGGCGTTCCTTTTAGACAATTCAACCTTTGCAACCGACTGAAACATGCCCGTTACAATTGGGCGCAAACACGCCGTCTATTTTTCAATGCATTGATAATAAAAGAAAAAGGGCCACCCTCAGGCAACCCTTTTCAAAGAATATGTGACTGAATTAGTTCGCCTGGCGGCGCAAAAACGCAGGAATTTCGATCCGTTCCTGATCCGCATCAGCCGCATCCTGGGGCTGTGGCGCTGCCGCTGAAGCGCGGGTTTGGACCGGTGGTTGCTGGCGTACAGGGCGCTGAGCTTGCGTTTCGCCCTCTGCATGGCCGGTCATCCGGTTGATCAGAGAGTTAATCCCAAAGCGCGGTTTCTCACTGCCATGCTGGGGCACTGCGGCTGGTCGCTGCTGAGCTTGCGCGGCAATCGGGCGCTGCTGCTCTGGTGATGCTTTTTGTGCTGCTGCACGTAAACGCGCCATCGCCTCTGGTGACGGCGTGCCGGGTGTTGGCGCACGCGGGGCAACAAAGGTCTCCGGCTCTACGTCCAGCATCTCTTCTGAGCGGGGCTCAAATGCCGCGACCTGTGGCTGATACGCGGGCGCAGGCAAGTCGTCGCTGTCGTCCGATGCGTCATCCGCAAAGATGTCTTCGGCCTGATCTTCTGCCGCAGCACGCTGTACATCGATATCGTCGAACATCTGCTGCTGTTCTTCTTCTTGCGACATCTCAGCTGCGACCGGGGTTGCAGCCGCTGCGGTGGCCATTGGCGCTTCTTCTGAAACCGCCTGCTGCTTCAAAGGCTGGCTCATGGACCGGCGCGGCACGGGCATTTCTGTGTTCACATCCGTGGCGTCGATGCCCGTTGCAACGACACTGACACGCATCAGGCCGCCCATATTCTCGTCCATTGTCGAACCGACGATGATGTTTGCCTCTGGGTCCACTTCTTCGCGAATGCGGTTGGCGGCCTCGTCCAGTTCAAACAGGGTCAGGTCATGACCACCGGTGATGTTGATCAGCACACCCTTGGCACCCCGCAAGCTGATTTCGTCCAGCAGCGGGTTCGCGATCGCCTTTTCGGCGGCCTGAATGGCGCGGTCTTCGCCTTCGGCCTCGCCGGTGCCCATCATCGCCTTGCCCATTTCGTCCATCACGGCACGCACATCGGCAAAGTCGAGGTTGATCAGGCCGGGACGGACCATCAGGTCTGTCACACCCTTAACACCTTGATACAAAACATCGTCCGCCATGGAGAACGCTTCGGTGAAGGTGGTTTTTTCATTCGCCAGACGGAACAGGTTCTGGTTGGGAATGATGATCAGCGTATCGACAACCTTTTGCAGCGCTTCGACGCCATCCTCGGCCTGGCGCATGCGCTTGGCACCCTCAAACTGAAACGGCTTGGTCACAACACCAACGGTCAGAACACCCAACTCGCGTGCGGCCTGCGCGATGATTGGCGCGGCACCTGTACCGGTGCCACCGCCCATACCAGCGGTGATAAAGCACATATGCGCCCCCGCCAGATGGTCGACGATTTGTTCGATTGATTCTTCCGCGGCGGCGGCGCCCACGCTTGCCCGTGCACCTGCACCTAGACCCTCGGTAACCTTGATCCCAAGCTGAACACGGTTCTCTGCCTTGGCCTGTTGCAACGCCTGCGCGTCGGTGTTTGCCACGACGAAATCTACGCCATCCAGTTGTTTTTCGATCATATTATTGACCGCGTTACCACCGGCACCACCAACACCGAACACGGTGATACGGGGCTTCAGATCTTCCTGTCCGGGCATCGATAGGTTGAGTGTCATATGTTGTCCGCCTGTTATGTTTGCCCCCGTCCCGCGGGGTTTGACCGTCTAAATTCCCATAATCCTAACGGTATGGGACCGTAACGTCACCTAAAAAACGCCATTTTGACGCTAAATATGGGCAATTTCTTGCCACATTCGACCTTATATCGATCAAGGCACCGCATTTTGCGGTCACCAGTTGTCCCGGAACCATTTAACCGCGCGTTTCAATGACCGCGACGGATACCGGTCTGCGGGGATGTCAAAATCCCACCACTCATCCTGCGGGTGTGCCGCAAAGAGCGCCAGACCCACTGCCGATGCAAAGCCGGGGCCGGTTGCGGCCTGCGGCAATCCATGCACCCGCAACGGTCGGCCCAACCGCACCTGCTGTCCCAAAATCTTGCTTGCCAACCCATCAAGGCCGGGGATCTGGCTGCCGCCTCCGGTCAGAACAATCTGTTGGCTGGGCAGATGGTCAAAGCCTGCGGCGTCCAGACGCACGCGCACCTCTTCCAGAATTTCCTCAACGCGTGGGCGCATGATGCCAATCAGTTCAGCGCGGCTGGCGGTGCGGCGATCATGTTCATAGTCACCAGTGTCGCCACCGATCTCGATCATCTCGCGGTCGTCCATCCCGGTGGCATGCACGCCTCCATAAAACGTCTTGATCCGCTCGGCATTGGCGGTCGGCACCTGCAAACCCATCGAAATGTCACTGGTCACGTGATCGCCTCCCATACGCACGGTGTCAGCATAGATCATGTGTTTCTTGATAAAGATCGAGACGCTGGTCGATCCGCCCCCCAGATCGATGCAGGCAGCACCAAGTTCCTGTTCGTCCTCAACCAGTGACGAAATGCCCGAAACATAGGCCGAAGACGCGATGCCCGCCAGTTCCAGATCACAGCGTTTGATACAATGCGCCAAATGTTGCACGGCGGCGGCATCGACGGTCAGCATATGCATGTCCACGGACAATGCATTGCCCAACTGGCCGCGCGGATCGCTCAGCCCTGAGCGGTGATCAAGCGCAAAATTCACCGGTTGCGCGTGCAGAACCTCGCGCCCTTCACCGTACTCGGGCACATCGCAGCTGGCCATCACCTGAGCCACGTCCTGTTCTGATACGACCTGTCCGTCCAGATCGATTTGAGCATCCAACCCGTAACTGCGCGGCTCACCCCCTGAGAAACAGGCGATCACATGGTCGACGCGGATACCAGCCATCTTTTGGGCGGCTTGCAAGGCGGTGCGGATCGCGCGTTCGGTTTCGCCCATCGCGCAAATTTCGCCAAAGCGCACGCCACGTGACCGGGTGGTCGCCGCGCCAATGACCCGGAACCCGGATTGCCCGGCAAGCGATCCAATCTCACCGTCCGTATCAAGCTGGCTTGGGCCGTCAAACCGCAGCACAAGGCAGGCGATCTTCGAACTGCCGACGTCCAGAATTGCGACCACACCACGCTGCATGGCAAGCTTGCGCATGTTCCGCATTGATCTTTGACTGTCGTAAAGGTCCATCATAGTTACTGTCCTGCACTCTGCCTGATGTGCCACCATTCGCGGGTGGCCTCTTCGTTCATTCGGACGGTTGGCCGTTGCGCCAACCGCATGTCCACACGCGCCACATCGCGGGTGAGAATCTCTTGGGCGCGTTCCAGCGCGATCACCCGTTCCAGAGCCTGCAAAGCCCCCTGTTCAGGCAACATGATCCGCTGATCACGGTCCAGCACGACATCCCAGCGCCGCCCACCGATACGCACAACACCGCGCAGCCGATTGCCCAGCGCACCGGCAACGCGGCTCAACCGCAATGCTTCGGCCACATCCCGTGTCGCACCTTCCCCGGCGATCAGGGGCAACTGCGGAAATTCTGAACGCGAGGTGATGTTGCTGATATGCGCGCCGGTTTCGTCGATCAGGGTCAGACCATCTTCGCTGCGCCAAATCGCGGCAGCCACGCGCGGTGTCACTTCTATTTGCAAAATGCCGCCGGGGCGAATGCGCACGCTGGCCTTTTTGACACCATGCAGCGCATCGATATCAGCTCGGATTTCCTTGAGATCAAGGTCAAAGGAGCTTTGCGGAAACCGCAGCGGGACAGCGGCACGGATTTCGGCGGCCAGTTTATCCTCGGCCCCGTCAATCGCCATCAGCTTGACCATGAATTCCGGTCGTTCCTGAATGCCGGCGCGCGCATCTGCAACAGCATCCGTTATGGCAGTGCGGCGGTCGGCATCCGAGAGGTAAATCGTACCAGCCAGCAATGTGATGCAAAAAGGCACCCCGACGCGCAGCCCGAATAGAAACGCTGGCGTCAACATCAACCGCTGCATACGCCATGCCCAGCGCGATGGTGCGGGGTCTGACTTGGCTGGTCTGTTGGTGTGGCGCTTCATCTTGAACATGACGCGTCCTCCACCATCCAGGAGCATAGATCAGGAAAGGAAATGCCAACAGCCTGGGCTTGCTCGGGGCTCAGCGATGTTGCAGTCATGCCGGGCTGGGTATTGGTTTCCAAAAGCACCAGACCGTCCGCGCCTTTGGCTTCATCCCATCGAAAATCCGTCCGGCTCAGGCCGCGACAACCAAGGGCCACATGAGCACGCAATGCGAAATCGAGACACAGATTAAAAATATCCGCGGGAATTTCGGCAGGCACCACATGGGTCGATCCGCCCTCTTTGTACTTGGCGTCATAGTCATACCATCCTGTCGTCAGGATATCAGTGACCGTCAGCGCCCGCCCGTCCATGACCGTGGTGGTCAACTCGCGCCCCGGCACAAAGGCTTCGACCATCACAAACTCCGGCATGTCTGCGTCAAGCTGCGGCGGGCCGTTGGCATCCTCGTTCACCAGATAAATGCCGACGCTGGATCCTTCGTTGTTGGGTTTGACCACATAAGGCGGTTCCATCACATGCGATCTGCGCACATCGGCGGACGCGGCGATCACACTGTCCACAACGGGCAATCCGGCGGCACGGTAAACATCTTTGGTGCGGTTTTTGTCCATCGCCAAGGATGAGGACAACACGCCTGAATGGCTGTATGGGACACCCATCCATTCCAGCAAACCCTGTACACAACCATCTTCGCCCCAGCGGCCATGCAGGCAATTCAGGACCGCATCTGGTTTGAGCTCGGCCAAAACGGCAGCAAGGTCGCGGCCTGCATCGACCTCGACCACCTTGTAATTCCGTTCCCGCAATGCGGCGGCGCAGGCATGCCCGCTGTCCAGTGACACCTCGCGCTCTGCCGAGAGGCCACCCATCAATACCGCCACTGTCGGGGTTGTCCTGCTCGACGTACCCACCTTGGTGCCTTTTAAGTCCCGGACCTTTTGCGGCCCTGATTATTGTTGTCGTTTGTCGTTCTGTTCGCCGCTTTGCGGCTTATGCCTCAGGCACCGGATCACCTGCAAATTCACCGATGCGCATGATTTCCCATTCTAGCCTTATACCACTTGAATCGTAAACCTTTTTTCGCACCTCTTCGCCCAATCCTTCAAGATCGGCAGCCGTGGCATTGCCCGTGTTGATCAGAAAATTGGGGTGCTTGGGCGACATCTGTGCGCCGCCGCGTATGGCCCCGCGCATTCCCGCATCATCAATCACCTTCCAAGCCTTGAGGTCATGCACATCTTCGGCGCGGCCCGTGCTGGAATAGCCCGCCGGATTGCGGAACGTGCTGCCCGCACTGCGGTCTTTGGTCGGTTGCGTTTCATCACGCTTGCGCAATTGATCGGCCATACGGCTGTGCAAAGTTTCGGGATCACCCCCCGGCGGTTCAAAGGTCGCTGAAATAAGGATGTAACCATCCGCTAAGTCACTCTGGCGATACCGAAAATTCAGATCGGCAGCAGTCAGCGTGATCATTTCCCCTTTCCGGTTGACCGCCTGTGCGCTCACAAAACAATCGGCCGTATAGCTCCCATAGCAGCCTGCATTCATCCGCACCGCACCTCCGATGCTGCCTGGAATGGTGCGCAAGAAAGTAAGGTCCAGTCCCGCGTCAGCCGCCTTGCGGGCCACATGCGCGTCCAATGCCGCAGCCCCCGCCGTCACATGGTCGCCGTCAATTTCAATGCTGTTGAATCTGCGCCCCAATCGGATCACCACTGCGTGCAGCCCACCGTCGCGGACGATCAAATTGCTGCCCACGCCGATGGGGAAAACCGCCACCTGATCCGGCAATGCGCGCAAGAAATCGCGCAGGTCATCCACATCCGCCGGAGAAAAAAGAAAATCAGCAGGCCCGCCGACTCGCAACCATGTCAAATCGTTCAGGGGCCGGTCCGGCGTGAGCCTGCCGCGCGGCGTTAGCAGTGTCAGCTTGTCCATAGATATACCTTAGCTTTCGCCTTGCTTCAGGGCAAACCGGCAACGCGCCTATTCGACCCGGCTGGCCCGAAACTGGCGTGCAAGACGCCCCACCAGAAAGCCGATACCAAACGTTCCAATACCATACATCGCCAGCGCGGCCTGAGCCATCAGCGCATGCGCCTCAAACGGAGCGGCTTTCAGCCCGAACACAATCCAAGCCATGTTCAGCCCAATCCCAAGCAGCAGAAGCCCGAGAAATGCAATCACCCTTATCCGGTATCCGCACCACGCACAGACCAGCATCCAAACCGCGAGAAGCGCCAGCATCGTCGTGACTGTCATACTCATTCCGCCGGACCTTTCACCGCAGCCACATTCCGGCGCACCCACCGGCCCAGATAGATCACCGGCCAGCGCAGCACGGAACACCCACCCGCCAGCACCAACAGACCAATCCACGGCCCATGCTGCACGGTTATATAGCCCAGAATTGGGATACCGACGGCTATCAGGACATAGGCATTGCGCCAATGATGATCCTTGCTGGGCGTCATCGCCAGCACATTTGCGATGACAGCCCAGAGGCACGCCAGCAACAAAGACATGCTCATCGTGGCACCTCCGGATTTTGACCTTTGAGCTTTGCAATCAGAAATTTCAACGGATTACGGAACATCGACACGAAGGCCGCCAGCGCCAACAGCGCCGCGACCCAGTTTACCTGCATGCCGATCATCACAATCAAAGCCGGGGCCGCAAGCAGCAAGATGACACCCGGAACATACTGCCTGCGCATCGGCAACATCGCAACGCAGGCAGAGGCAAAGACCCACAGGATCGAGAGCCAAAGCAGGGTCATGCCGCCGCCCCTTTGAGCGCACGCAGCCGATCCGGGAGGCCATTGGCCCAGCCGCTAATCGTCCCCGCGCCCAAACACACAACCATATCTCCGGGGCGCGCCTGTTCGGCAACAAGCCGCGCCAAATCATCTTCACCCTGAACCGCGCGGGCATGGCGGTGGCCATGCTGGATCAATCCAGCAACCAGGCTGTCACGATCAGCCCCTTCAATCGGGTCCTCACCGGCGGCATACACATCGGCAATGCCCACGACATCCGCGTCATTAAAGCACGCACAGAAGTCTTCGAAATGGTGGCTAAGCCGTGAATACCGATGCGGTTGATGAACCGCAATCACCCGCCCTTCGGTGGCCTGCCGCGCGGCCTTGAGTACCGCAGAAATCTCAACCGGGTGATGGCCATAATCGTCGATGATCGTCACCCCATCAACGTCGCCCACCTTGGTAAAGCGGCGGTTCACGCCGCCAAACTTGGCAAGTGCGTCGCGAATTTCATCAGCCTTCATGCCCAGATGCCGTGCCACAGCAACAGCCGCCAAGGCGTTGGAAACGTTGTGATCGCCGGGCATCGGCAGGCTGCAGTCTTTGATCGTGATCTCTTCGGACTGCAGATCAATGTCAAAATAGGCAACACCCGCTTTGTAATGCAGGTTGGTGGCGCGCACATCGGCCTGGGCGTTGAAACCATAGGTCAAAACCCGGCGGTCGGTGATCTTGCCAACCAGCTTTTGCACTTCTTCATGGTCCGTGCAGCAAACCGCCAACCCGTAAAACGGAATGTTGGACACAAAATCAAGGAACCCCTGACGCAGCGTGTCAAAGTCGCCCCAGTGTTCCATATGCTCTGGATCGATATTCGTGACAATTGCGATTGTCGCGGGCAGACGGTTGAAGGTGCCGTCAGATTCGTCCGCCTCAACCACCATCCATTCGCCCTGACCCATCCGCGCGTTGGACCCGTAGGCGTGAATGATGCCGCCGTTGACCACAGTTGGGTCAATACCGCCTGCGACCAACAGTTCGGCGACAAGTGTCGTCGTCGTTGTCTTGCCGTGCGTTCCGGCAACCGCAATGTTGGATTTAAGCCGCATCAGTTCAGCCAGCATTTCAGCCCGCCGCACAATCGGCAGACCCCGTGCGCGCGCGGCATCCAGTTCCGGGTTACCGGGCTTGATCGCCGATGAAATGACAATGACTTCGGCGTTTTCTATATTCTGGGTCTCCTGGCCTTCAAAAATCGACGCCCCCAGCTTGGCCAGGCGATCGGTGATCTTGGTCGCTTTGAGGTCAGACCCCTGCACGGTATATCCATGGTTCAACAGCACTTCGGCGATGCCTGACATGCCAATCCCACCGATCCCCACAAAATGGATCGGCCCCACGTCGGTAGGCAGTTTTGTCGCCGCTGCATTCATTTGTCATTTCCTTTTTTCGCAAGTTCTTCGACGATCTGCGCCAAGGCCTCGGCCGCTTCAGGTTTGGCAATTGAAATGGCTGCCAACGACATTTTCAAGGCACCATCGGAATCGCCCAAAATCAACTGAATTTGCGCGCCCAGACTTTCAGGGGTGGCAGCACTCTCTGGTACCATGATTGCCGCACCGGCCTCGACCAGCCCCCGTGCATTTGCGGTTTGGTGATCGCCCGTTGCAGCGGCAAAAGGGATCAAAATCGAAGGCCGCCCAATCACAGACAAATCCGCCACTGATGACGCCCCTGCGCGACTAATCACAAGTTGGGCCTCGCTCATGCGGCGGGGCACGTCGTCAAAGAACGGCTGCACATCGGCGTCAATCCCGGCTTGCGCATAAAAATCCGCAACCCGCTGGCCATCTTCGTTGCGCGCCTGATGACTGATGCGCAGGTTTTTTAGCATGTCCATCGGCAGGCCCGCTATCGCTGGCGGCACCACATCGCTCAGGATGCGTGCACCCTGACTGCCACCCATCACCAGAATTTCCATCGGGTAGTTGCCCGGCGGGATGTACCCCGCTCCCGCCCGCTCAAGCACAGCCCTGCGCACTGGATTGCCTACATGCACACCCTGAACCCCGTCAGGCAAAGTGGTCGGCCATGTGCCACAGGCAACCACATCGACGTGTTTGGAAAACAGCTCGTTCACGCGGCCCAAAACGCCGTTCTGTTCGTGGATCATGCGGGGCAATCGCAACACCCATGCCGCAGCCAGCGCCGGGATCGTCGGATAGCCGCCAAAGCCCACGACCGCAGCGGGCTTGTCACGCATCATGCGCATCGCGGCCCCTGTGGCACCTGCCAATATGCGGGGAAGCACCATCGCCTTGGCGGCCAGCCCACCGCGCGCAAAAGTGCCCGAGTTCACTTGGGTAATTTTGACCTCATCGGGAAAACCGCCCGTATAAAGTGCGCCGCGCGCATCCGTGCTGAGCTTGACGCGCCAACCGCGCATCAACATCACCTCAGCCAGCGCTTGCGCAGGAAACATATGCCCGCCCGTACCGCCAGCTGCAATGATCAGCAAAGGTGCCTTCATCGACTGCGCCCCCTGCCCAGAATATCACTGATCTCGCCTTGCGGGCGGGTGCGCGTAAATGCAAGCAACATGCCCACGGCAATGCCGCTGGCAATCACGGAGGATCCGCCATAACTCACAAACGGCAAGGTCATGCCCTTGGCCGGCAACAGCCGTACCGCAACGCCCATATTGATCATCGCCTGAACGCCAAACATGCAGGCAAGCCCGGTGCCCGCCAACCGGATGAACGGATCACGTTCGCGCACCAGCCGCAACAGTGACCGCACGACAACAATGGTATAAAGCGCGATGATGCACATCACCAAAACCAATCCATATTCCTCGGCCGCGACCGCGATAATGAAATCCGTATGTGCGTCAGGCAGCGACCATTTTACCTCGCCCTCGCCCACACCAACACCAAACAAACCACCCTCACGGATCGCGTTGGTGGCATAGCCAAGCTGCGTCGTCGGGTCGACATCGACGCTCAAGAACCCATCAATGCGGCGGGCAAAATGTTCGGAGTTTGAATATGCGACTGTGCCCGCAACCACGACCAGACCCGCCATACCGACCAGCAGAACCATGGGCGCGCCAGCCACAAAGTACATTACACCCCAGCCAAACAACACCAGACAAGCCTGTCCAAAATCGGGCTGAATCGCCAACATCAGCACGATGGATATACAAAGCGCAAAGGACCAAGTCTTGCCCGGCGGGCCATTGATCTCAAGCGCGGCGGCCATCATCCAGGCTGCCGCTACGACAAAACCGGGTTTCAAAAATTCCGACGGCTGAATCGCGGCAAAGCCCAGCGAGTACCAGCGCATTGCACCCTTGCCAAAATCAGTGCCAAAAAACGGCAGCAGCGCAAGTGCGACAAAAGCCACAACAAATCCCAAAACCCCAAGTCGCCGCACGACAGTCGGCGACATCATCGATGTCAGAGCCATGGTCAGTATCGCCAAGCCGCCAAATAACGCCTGCCGCTGAACATAATGAAATGGTTCAAAGCCGTTTTTCGCCGCCAATGGCGGTGAGGCCGCCAGACCCAACAACATACCCACGGCGAACAACAACAAAACACAGCCCATCGCCCAGCGATCGACGGTGCGCCACCATTTGGGGAGAATTGGCTCGCCATCCCGAACGGGAACCGCGCCATAGACCATTTCTGTCATGGTAGCCTGCCTTGCACTGCCTCGTTTCCCGATACCGGGGTGGCCCCTTTTCGGGGTCTCAATGCCAAGCATAGCGGCTTTTTGCCGATGGGGCCAGTCTATTTTGCCTGCACAAGCCACTCCGGGTCTGGCCAAAAACTTGGGCCTCCTTGTTCGGACAGGACGGCATCCAGGGTGCCACGCCCAAATCAGGGCGCGCAACCCGGCGCGCATCAACTTGACCACGCGGCCTGAACAAGGCAGAGCCGACAAGATGCAGGTTGATACAGCAATCATAGGGGCCGGTGCCGCCGGCATGATGTGCGCGGCCCATACCGGTGGGCGCGTTCTGGTCGTGGACCATGCCCGCGCGCCTGGCGAAAAAATCCGCATTTCCGGGGGTGGGCGGTGCAATTTCACCAATATGCACTGCACACCAGACGCCTTTATCAGCCAGAACCCTCATTTCGCAAAATCTGCCCTCGCCCGGTACACGCAGTGGGATTTTATCGAACTGGTCGAGGCGCATGGCGTTGCGTGGCACGAAAAAACGCTTGGGCAATTGTTCTGTGACACTTCAGCCAAAGACATCGTTGCGATGTTGCTGCGGATGATGGAGGCGGCAAAGGCTCAGCTCTTTTTGCAAACAACTGCCAGCAACTTTGCAAAGAACAACGGATTGTTTACCTTTGATCTGTCCACCGCGGGCAAGACCCAGCACGTGACCACCCGCAACCTTGTTATTGCAACCGGTGGCAAATCCATCCCCAAGATGGGCGCAACCGGTTTAGCCTATGATATTGCAAGACAATTCGGGGTGTCAGTCACAGAAACCCGCGCCGGTCTGGTGCCCTTTACCTTTGCCGAAGGCCGCTTTGCCCCGATATCCGGCGTGGCAACACCGTCCAAAATCACCGCCGATGGCGCGACTTTTGAGGAAGCGTTGCTTTTTACCCATCGCGGCCTGTCTGGCCCCGCGGTCTTGCAGGCCTCGTCCTATTGGCACGAAAATGAACCCATCACGGTAAACCTCTGTCCCAACACCGATATTTTTTCTGCATTGCGCGCGCAACGCCAAATCTCCGGTCGCCGAAATCTGACCAATGTGCTGGCACAGCACCTGCCCGCCCGCCTTGTTGAGCATCTGAGCGGCCAATTCGATCTGAGCGGCAATCTGGCGGATTGGTCAGACGCGCGATTGCAAACCTTGACAGAGGCTTTGCAAAACTGGGTGCTCTTTCCGTCCGGCACCGAAGGATACCGCACGGCAGAAGTCACCCTTGGGGGCATTGACACCAACGAATTGTCATCAAAATCAATGATGAGCAGCGCCATACCGGGCCTTTATTTCATCGGTGAAGCGGTGGATGTCACCGGCTGGCTGGGCGGGTATAATTTTCAATGGGCATGGTCATCGGCCATGGCAGCCGCCCGCGCGATTTCAGACCATTAACGCCCGCCCGTAACTTTCTGAACCTGTGCGGCAAAATCCTCGCCGCGCCGCTCAAAGCTGTCGTATTGATCAAAGCTTGCCGCCGCCGGGGCCAGAAGGACCACGTCCCCCGGTTCAGCCTCTTCCACCGCTCTTGCGACCGCAACTTCCATGGTGCCGCAAACCTCTGCGTCCACAGTCAACTGCATGGCAAACTGCGCGGCTTCTCGACCAATCACATAGGCCTTGCGCACTGATCCCGTTGCGGTGGCCAATCCGTCCAACCCGCCTTCTTTCTCGAGCCCGCCACAGATCCAGCGGATGTTCTGAAACGCTGCCAACGCTTTGGCGGCGGAATCAACATTTGTTGCCTTGCTGTCATTCACAAAGCGCACGCCATCCGCCTCTCCAATGGTCTGTGACCGATGCGGCAGCCCGCCAAACGTATGAAACGCCGCCTCAATCACCTTGGGAGCAAGCCCCAAAGACCGGCACGCGCCATAAGCAGCACATGCATTTTGATGGTTGTGCGCCCCCGGTAACCCATTGATCCCACGCAGATCAACCGAAGCGATCTGCTTGCCTTTACGGTTTTCCGACAAGAAGCCTTTGCGCGCAAAAACCTGCCATCCCGGTCCGGTCAACTTGGTCTCCACGCTGACCCGGATCACCCGGTCATCTGTCGGACCTTCGCTCAGTTGCCCGGCAAGGAAGCGCCCCTCATTCTCGTCGACGCCAATCACCGCGCGGTCTGGCCCGCCTTCGGCAAACAGCCGTCTTTTGGCTGCGAAATAGCCGCCCAATCCGTGATGCCGGTCCAGATGATCCGGGCTGAGGTTGGTAAAGACTGCCACATCCGGGGTCAGACTGCGTGCCAGATCGGTTTGATAACTTGACAGTTCAAGGACCACGACTTCGCCATCCACGGCAGGATCCAGATCAAGCACCCCGCGCCCAATGTTTCCGGCCAACTGGCAGGGCCGCTTAACATGCTCAAGGATGTGGTGGATCAGCGCCGAAGTCGTGGATTTCCCATTTGATCCGGTCACTGCCACGACCTGCGGGGCAATATCAAAATTATCCCATTCCGACGTCGCAAAACTTTGGAAAAACAGCCCAATGTCATTGTCCACGGGCACACCTGCGGCCCATGCGGCGACAACAACCGGGTTGGGCACCGGATACAAATGCGGGATACCGGGGCTTACAATCAGCCGGGAAATGCCTTCAAACGCGCCGGTTTTCTTCAGATCGGCACAGGCAAAACCTTCGGCCTCGGCGATCTCGCGCGCGCTTGGGTTATCGTCCCAGCATACCGGCTGGGCCCCACCTGCGACCAATGCGCGTGCAGCACTCAGACCTGACCGACCCAGCCCCAAAACCGCAACCCTTGTGCCATCCAATCCCCTTACTGGAATCATCTGAAAACCCCTGATACCTGTTGGATCGCAGAATGGTCGTAATATGCGCCCTTCACAAGCCGGAGCCACCGAATTGCCCAATCTAGATGCGATACTGCCGCGCCTGAACGACCAGATGCGCGACGACGACATTTGGGGTGAGGTTGCAGATTACATTCCCGAACTGGCCCGCATTGACCCAAGACAATTCGCCATCGCTGTTGTTCTGGCTGACGGGACCCTGCACAGCGCGGGCGATGCAGATACACCTTTTTCCGTGCAATCCGTCACCAAGGTTTTCACCCTCGCCATTGCACTTGGCCGCATCGGCGATCAGCTTTGGACACGGGTGGGCCGTGAACCATCGGGGCGCGCGTTCAATTCCATCGTGCAATTGGAGCAAGAACAAGGCCGCCCCCGCAATCCCTTCATCAACGCAGGGGCGATTGTCACCACAGATGCCGTGTTGGGCAACAGACAACCGCGCGAGGCTTTGGCCGAGATCGTGCAGTTTGTGCGCACGGCGGCCGGTACAGACGACATTCACATCAACAACAAGGTCGCCGCGTCAGAGACCACCTTTGGCCACCGCAACTTTGCGCTCGCGCATTTCCTGGCGTCCTGCGATAACCTTACGAACCGACCGGAAATGACGCTTGGCACCTATTTTCATCATTGCGCGTTAGAAATGACAACGGTCCAACTGGCCATGGCGGGCCGCTTTCTGGTCGATGCGCCGGGCCTGCCCCGCCTTGTCACACCGCGTCGCATCCGTCGGCTGAATGCATTGATGTTGACGTGCGGCCACTACGATGGATCAGGCGATTTTGCCTACCGCGTCGGTATTCCGGGTAAATCTGGTGTCGGCGGTGGAATACTGGCCATCGTGCCGGGCGTTGCCAGCATCGCGGTCTGGTCGCCGGGTCTCAACCGCTATGGCAATTCACTCAAGGGCACCGAAGCCCTCGCCAGTCTGGCGCGCCAGATGAGTTGGTCCATCTTTTGAGCGCATTTGGACGATAAAGATTGGTTAAGGGATGGACATGGTGCCTTTGGAGGCCCCCCGTCGCAAGTGCCGCTATCGGACCTTCAGCGTTGCCAATCCGATCATCGCCAGGATCAAAGAGATGATCCAAAACCGGATGACAATCTGCGGTTCGGCCCAGCCCTTTTTCTCATAGTGATGATGGATCGGGGCCATCAAGAACACCCGCTTGCCGGTGCGTTTGAAATAGAGCACCTGAATGATCACGCTCAGCGCTTCGACCACAAACAGGCCACCGACAATCGCCAGCACCAATTCATGCTTGGTCGCCACGGCAATCGCACCCAATGCGCCACCCAAGGCCAAGGACCCCGTGTCGCCCATAAACACCGCTGCGGGGGGGGCATTGTACCACAAGAACCCCAAACCGCCGCCAAAAATACCAGCGGTGAAAATCAAAATCTCGCCGGTGCCGGGCACATAATGCACATCCAGATACTCGGTGAAATCGACCCGGCCAACGGCATAGGCAATAACGCCCAATGTGCCTGCCGCGATCATCACAGGCATGATCGCAAGCCCGTCCAACCCGTCGGTCAGGTTGACCGCATTGGCCGACCCTACAATCACGATCACAGCGAAAGGCACGAACAGAAAGCCAAGATTGATCAACGTGTCCTTGAACACCGGCAGCGCAAGTTTGTACTGCAATCCGTCAGGATGATATTGCGCCGCCCAATACCCTGCAATCGCGGCGATCAATAAGCCCAGCACAAGCCGCACTTTACCCGATACACCTGCAACCGTCTGCTTTCTGACCTTGGCATAATCATCGGCAAAACCAATTGCGGCAAAGCTCATCGTGACGAAAAGCACCAGCCAGACAAACGGATTGTCCAGCCGCGCCCAAAGCAAGGTTGAGGTCAGCAATGCGCCAACGATCAACAGACCGCCCATAGTCGGGGTGCCGGCCTTGGCAAAATGGCCCTCTGGACCATCATCGCGAATAGGCTGACCTTTGCCTTGCCGCCGGCGCAGCACAGAAATCAACGGTTTGCCAAACAGAAAACCAAAGACAAGCGCGGTCATGAATGCACCACCAGCCCGGAAGGTGATGTAGCGAAACAGGTTAAAGAAATCGCCACCATCCGACAGTAGGGTCAACCAGTAGAGCATGAAGTGCGTCCTAAATCATCGTTTTTTGGGCATTTGCCTCTAGATCTCAGGCCACCCGATGGCCCATTTTACGGATGGCGTCAACGACCAGCCCCAGTTTCATCGACAGTGATCCCTTAGCTAACACAACGTCACCTGAATCGAGCCGTTCGCGTAGACCGACCAGCATTTCCTCAGCAGTCGCATACCAATCGCCGCGCTGATGTTCGGGCAATAGCGCATAGAGCGACTTCATCAACGGCCCCACGCAATGCACCACATCAAGGGCCTTCATGTGATCCAAATGCGCCAACCCGGCATGGTGCGCGATTTCATCTGGCCCCAACTCCTTCATATCGCCCAGAAATGCGATCCGTCGGCCTTTGCTGACCCGACCAATGTCGTGGGTCACTTCTGAGGTGGCCAGCACTTCCAGTGCTGCGGCCATCGAGGTTGGGTTTGCATTATAGCTGTCGTCGATCAATTGCAGGGTCAGATGCGTTTCCACAGGATCAAGATAGATTGTTTCTCGGACCCCGCGGCCTTTGAAGGGTGACCAACGTCCCAGTGACCCCGCCGCCAGCGCCAGATCAGCACCCATCGTTTGCGCCACAGCCAATGCGCCCAGGCCGTTCATCGCGAAATGGCGTCCAGGCGTGGCGATCTTGAACAGCAGCGGCACGCCATCCGCATCGGCCTGCACCACGGTGGCATCCCCCCGAACCGTCACCTCCTTGAGCTTGTACTGAAATCCGTGCACGCCGAACTCAATCTGTCGCAATTTGCAATCTATTGCCTTGGCCATCAAAATTGCAGCATGTTCAATATCGGCGTTGATCACTGCCATGCCGCCCGGTTTGAGCCCTTCAAACACGGATGCCTTTTCAACGGCAATTTCCGCCACGTTATCAAACGCTTCAAGGTGGGCTGCGGCAACAGTTGTGATCAATGCCACATCCGGTTTTGCAAGCTTTGCCAAGGGCGCAATCTCTCCGGGGTGGTTCATCCCGATCTCTATGATTGCGAATTCGGTGTCTTGCGGCATCCGCGCGAGGGTCAGCGGCACACCCCAGTGGTTATTGTAGCTGGCCACGCTTGCATGGGTCCGTCCCTGATCGCTCAGGATCGCCAGCAGCATTTCCTTGGTGGAGGTTTTCCCGACGCTGCCCGTGATCGCCGCAACCTTGGCATCCGTGCGCGCCCGAGCAGCGGCTCCCAGACGTTCCAGGCCCTGCAAAACATCATCCACGATCAACAAAGGTGCATCCGATGCCACACCAGTCGGAATATGGTCAACAAGGGCGGCACTGGCACCTTTTTCCAAGGCTTGTGCCACAAATTCATGCCCGTCACGCACGTCCTTGAGGGCAACGAAAAGATCCCCCTCTTCAATAGTACGTGTGTCAATCGACACGCCGTCACAGGCCCATGTGCCTTGTTCCCGTCCGCCCGTCGCCTTTGCCGCCGCATCGCTGGTCCATAGGGTCATGCCATTCTCCCGTCCAATGCGGCAACCGCCACACTGGCTTGCTCTGCATCATCAAATGGCAAGATATCATCGCCCACGATTTGCCCCGTCTCATGGCCTTTACCTGCGATCAACAGCGCATCACCGGGGCCAAGTGCATCTACCCCACGTAAAATGGCCTCTGCCCGGTCACCGACTTCAGTCGCCTCGGGCGCGCCAAGCAGAACAGCCGCGCGGATGCAGGCAGGGTCCTCGGACCTTGGATTGTCATCCGTCACAATCACCATATCTGCATGTGTCGTTGCCGCCTGCCCCATCAGCGGGCGTTTGGTATTGTCACGATCACCGCCTGCACCGACAATCGCAATCAGTCGCCCCATCACATGCGGACGCATTGCAGAAAGGGCTGTCGCAACCGCGTCAGGCGTATGGGCGTAATCCACAAACACCGCCGCACCGTTGTCGCGTGTCGCGGCAAGCTGCATGCGGCCGCGCACCGTTTTGAGATGCGGGATGGTGTCAAAAACATCGGCAGGATCACCGCCGCAGGCAATGACCAAACCTGCGGCCAACAACACGTTGTCCGCTTGAAAGCCGCCAATAAGGTTCAGCCGTTTTTGATAGGTCTTGCCATCCCATTGAAATCGCAGATCCTGCCCTGTCGCGTCAAACCGTTGTGCCGTGAGATGCAGATCGCCACCATCGCGCCCGACCGTGATCACCTCACACCCACGGGCTTTTGCAATGGCAACAACCTCGATACCTTTGGGATCGTCGATGTTGACAACTGCGGTACCATCTTCGGTCAAAACCCGCGCGAAAAGGCCCGCCTTGGCGTCAAAATACGCCTCAAAGGTTTCGTGATAATCCAGATGATCCTGCGTGAAATTGGTAAAACCTCCCGCCCGCAACGTAACCCCATCAAGACGCCGCTGGTCAAGGCCGTGACTTGACGCCTCCATCGCGGCATGAGTGATGCCATGTGATGCCGCCTGTGCAAGGGTGCGGTGCAAGGTGATCGGCTCGGGTGTGGTGTGCGCCAAGGGGGCGGCCCAAGCGCCCTCAACCCCGGTGGTGCCAAGGTTGACGGCCGCAAAACCCATTTCGATCCAGATTTGGCGCACAAATGTGGAGACGGATGTTTTGCCGTTGGTGCCTGTCACCGCGACAACGGTGTCTGGCTGTGCGCCAAAATAAAGCGCTGCCGTGCGCGCCAGCGCCTCGCGCGGCGCATCGGTCACAACAACCGCCACCCCAGCGTCCGCCATCACATCGGCGGCAATCGCAGCACCTTTGGCATCAGTCAGAACCGCAGCGGCCCCCATGCGCACCGCATATTTGATGAACTCGGCCCCATGCACTTTGGTGCCCGGCATCGCGGCAAACAAAAAGCCGTCCTTTACGACCCGGCTGTCGACCGAAATGCCCGTGATGTTCGGATTGGCACCACCGCGCGCCGTTAACCCAAGTGAAGAAAGTGAAAGGGGCGCGCGGCTCATGATGTCAGTCATTAATTATTGCTGTTGGTCAGCGTTACCACAGCGGCGTTGACGGGTTCAATGGCTGGTCGCACACCCAGCAAGGGGGCCACACGCCGGATCATTTCCGCCGCAACCGGCACAGCCGTCCAGCCGGCCGTGCGGCGCGGTTTGTCGCCGGATGTTTCAACCGGTTCATCCAGCGTGACGATCAGTACATATTTTGGATCATTGGCGGGGAACATCGACGCAAAAGTCGCGATCACCTTGTCCTTGTAATATCCACCACGCGGTTTCGGTTTGTCCGCTGTCCCGGTCTTGCCTGCAACAAAATATCCCGGCACCTCGCCAAAGCTCGCCGTGCCGTCGCTTACAACCTTGCGCAACATCATCCGCGCGTCAGCGGCGGCACTTGCGGACATAACCCGAGGCCCGAGCCTGGGACCCGATTGTTTCTGCAACGTCGGCTCAATCTTATACCCGCCATTGGCGATCGCTGCATATCCTGCGGCCAGATGCATCGGGCTGGATGACAACCCGTGGCCATAAGAAATGGTCACTGTCGACAGATCAGTCCAGCGTTTGGGCAACAAGGGTTTGCCACCTGCCGCCTCCACAATCTCAAACCCTGTCGGCTCAAAGAAACCGAGGCTCTTGAGGAACTCTTGCTGGCGCTTCTGTCCGATCTGCAGGGCCAGGCGACCGGTCCCGCGGTTTGATGAATTCACGATGATATCGGTGACGGACAACTCGCCGTAGTTCTTATTGCGAAATTCACCAATCTTGAACCCGCCCACTTTCATCGGGCCCTTGGTATCAATGACGGTCTGCGCGTTCACCAATCCCAGATCAATGGCCTGGGCAGCGGCAAAAATCTTGAAGGTCGAGCCAAGCTCATAGACCCCCTGCACAGAGCGGTTAAAGAGCGGGCTGTCAGACGCATCGCCCGTGGTCGCCGGGCGTGGGCGATCGTTTGGGTCAAAGTTTGGCAACGAGACCACGCTGATCACCTCACCTGTTTTCACATCCATCAGCACGGATGTGGCCCCCTTGGCGTTCATCAATTTCATGCCGCCAAGCAAAATGCGCTCGGACGCCGCTTGAACCGTCAGGTCCAGCGACAGTTGCAGCGGCTTGGCCCCGTTCGCAGGGTCGCGCAGATAATCATCAAAATATTTTTCAACACCTGCCACGCCAATCACTTCGGCAGCATGCACACCTTCCTTGCCAAAACTCGCCCCCCCCATCACATGGGCGGCCAATCTTCCGTTGGGGTAAAGCCGCATGTCACGCGGCGCAAAAAGCAATCCCGGATCACCAATGTCATGCACGGCCTGCATCTGTTCGGGGCTGATTTTCTTTTTCACCCAAAGGAACTTGCGCGCCCCGGTGAAATCTTTGAGCAGGCGTGTTTCATCCAGATCAGGAAAGATCGCCACCAGCTTTTTCGCCGCCGCTGCCGGGTCAACCATTTGCTTGGGCTGGGCATACAACGCGTGGGTGTCGAAATTCGTGGCCAGCAGGCTGCCGTTGCGGTCCACAATGTCTGCGCGGCTTGCAGAAATCACCGCGCCCGGCGCATGGGCGCGCGGTTCAACCGGTTCAGAGGTTGCCATTAGCCCCATGCGCGCACCGACTACGGCAAATGCGCAGAAAAAGAACACGCCCAACACCAACAACCGCCCCTCGGCGCGCAGGCGGGACTGATCGCGCATCTGTTCAAGGCGTATACGGGTATTTTCACGTTCAATCGCATCGGGGTTTTCGCCCTTTTCGCGAGCGTCAAGAATGCGTGCCAACGGGCGCAGCGGAGTGCGGATCATAGCGGGTCCTCGTCGGCGTTTGACGCACCTGTCGGTGCGACTGAATTCATCGTTGAGACATCAACCGGGTCGGTAATCGGCAACAGTGGCGCTGGGGGATAGGCGACCTGATCGACCTGACCAAACTGATCTGGGTGCAGATGCAGCAGACCCAGCCGTTCAAAATTGATCTCAGCCAGATCACGCAGGCGGTCCGGTCGGTTCTGATAGGCCCATTCAGCGCGCAAAACCGCAAGCCGGGAATGGGCAGCGCGGATGTTGAGGTGCAGCTTGTCTGCCTCACTCAGCGCCTGTTGGGTCGCGTAATTTTCGCGGTAGGCCCAGAACGCAAGGCCGACAACAGCCAGTGAGGTCAGAATGTAAAGCACAGCACGCATGTCTAAAGCCCCTTTACCATCGGCATTCCGATGGATTTTGCATCAACCACGCCCGAAGGCGCATCCGTTCGTGTGGCAACCCGCAGCTTGGCCGAGCGGCTGCGCGGGTTTTCCTGTAATTCTTGTGGGTCCGGGCCAATGGCCTTGCGCGACTTCAGTATGAACTGCGGCGCGTCCTGGTGCCGTTCGGGGGCAAAGCGGTTGGCGTTCCCCCCCGACCCTGACCGGGCGGTCAGGAACCGTTTGACCATCCTGTCCTCGACCGAATGGAATGTCACAACCGCAAGCTGTCCACCGGGCTTCAACGCCCGCTCAGCCGCCATAAGCCCCTGAAACAATTCGCCATATTCATCGTTCACCGCGATACGCAATGCCTGAAAGCTGCGCGTTGCAGGATGTGATTGACCGGGTTTTGAGCGGGGCAGACAGCCCTCAACCAATGACGCCAGTTCCAGTGTCGTGGTGATCGGTGCATCGGCACGCGCGCGCGCAATCGCTTTGGCAATGCGGCGGCTTGCGCGTTCTTCACCATATTGAAACAGAATGTTGGCAAGCGTCTCTTCGTCCGCCTCATTGACCAGATCGGCAGCCGATGGCCCATCTTGCGACATCCGCATGTCCAAAGGCCCGTCCCTCATGAACGAAAACCCACGCTCTGCCTGATCCAATTGCATTGAAGACACGCCAAGATCGAGGACAACACCGTCGAGATCCTGCGCATATTCATCCATCTTGGAAAACACACCATGCTGCATGGTGATCCTGTCGCCGTAGGCCGTGGCCCAGTCTGCCGCCATTTCAAACGCCACCGGATCGCGGTCGACGGCGATCACCCGGGCGGCCCCGGCCTCAAGCAAACCACGGGTATAGCCGCCCGCGCCAAATGTGCCATCAAGCCAAACACCCGAAACAGGCGCAACAGCGGCCAAAAGCGGGCGCAACAATACAGGTGTGTGAGGGGCAGACTGATCAAGGGTGGCCGCAGCAGCCATGTGCGTTACTCCTCCTGATCGCCATCCAGGAAAGACAGCGGATCAACGTCGTCCGGCAGTTCGTTCTGCCACGCTTCCTCTTCCATTTCGTAGGTTTCGGGCTTCCAGATCTGAAAGGTATCACCGGCGGCGATAAAAAACGCCTCGGCGTCCAGATCAATTTTGTTCCGCAGCTTGGCGGGAAGGACCAACCGCCCCGTTTCATCCACCGTGGTCGGGAAGGACTGGCCATGAAACAGACGCTGCAAGGCTCTGCGCTGCATGGAACCGCGCGGCATACGGTCGATCTTGTGATCCACCTCGTCGATGGCTTCCATCGTATAACATTCAAGGTAGGAGCGGCGCTCGTCGCCGTATACAATCACCAGCTCAGGGGTCTCGCCAGACTTCCAGTTTGGATCACCGGCCTCCAACACACGGCGAAAAGAGGCTGGGATAGACACCCGCCCCTTCGTATCGACCTTGTGATGGCTTTCGCCTCTGAACCTGCGGCTCACTGTCTTTGTTCCTGCCTGCGCATTTTGCGCTTTGATCTGTTACGCGCCCCCGCGTGAAGTTCTTTCCCCAGTGCTCTGATTTTAAATGGAAACGGAGAGTTGATCTGCTGCCACTGATCAACTCTCCGCCCTCGTCCCGCTTGAGCGGGGAAGTCCGACTGCGCGCGCCACCTGGGGGGATGTCTGCTCGCCCGCGCGCCGGATCTCGTTGGTCTGATGAAATCGAGGTGCCTGTATGAAACCTGCTAGGTTATTTTGTCTGTATGGGGTCGTTTGGTGCCCCGTGTCCCGTTCTCATCCGATGCATAAGGGATGCCATGGGAATTCATGTCCGTCTACTATTTTTTTCGGTTCTATACACAATATTTAGTTTTGCACAGGTGATGAAAACAAAATACGGCGTTCATTTACGTAATAATTTAGCACAAATGGTATAATGTTTCTTAAAAACCACTACATATTGTAACGTTCGGCTTTAGGCAGTAAATTCCCATGAATTCCCCGAATTTTTAAGTCACAGACTTATCCACAGCGTATGTTCCTGACTTGTTCCACATTTCAGCAGCGCCACGCAAGGTATTACAAGGCTAATTCCCTCAAAATGATTCGGAATCGGCGAAATTTGGCTGAACCGGTCCGCTGACCAGCTCCTCAAGGCCCATGTTTTCCCATGCGGCTGCGCGTGCATTCCCAAACGCGTTGCGAAGGGCAGCGCGAACATGTCCAATGCACCTCAGCCGCCGCGATGCTGAATTATGTCAATTTTGACTGCAGTCCTATCTCGCCTGCCCGCGCTTTGTCGGCTGCTTGCTTCTTTTTCGATATCAGGCCAAAAGGCTCGGCAACAACATGGAGCTTTTCGTGAACAACGCTTTGGCCATCCTTACGCATGCCATCCGCATGCTCCTTCATGAACCTGGCACGACATTACGTGTGATTGCGCCAGCTCTTTTGTGTGTGCTGGCCAGCGTCATTGCGGCCGCTATTTTGGTTCCGGATGCACTTATCGCAATACAGTCCACACCAGATAAATTTGTCGCCCCTGCGCCATCTTCGGCCATGCTGCTGCTGTTTTTATCGATTGCAGGCCTGATCGGCTATGCACTGATGGCCATCCTGTGGCACCGTTACGTCTTGGTAAACGACGCAGACGAGGGCGGCCTTATCAAGGCAGGGTTCTCAGTCCTTCTTGGCTATCTTTGGCGTGCCATTATCCTGGCTTTGGTCCAATTTCTGATTGCGATCCCGGTCGGCATCGCCATTGCCATTTTCGGCGGTATGGGCGCGGCCATGTCTGGCGGCCTTACAGTGTTCTTGGTTGTCGGTGTTATTGCGGGCATATTCTTTATCTGGGTGGCCCTGCGGCTCAGTGTGGTGCTGCCCGCAGCGGCACTGGGTCAAACCATGCGCATTACCGAAAGCTGGCAGGTTACCGCAACCATTTCGAATGCATTGTGGGGTGTGGCCCTCTTACTGGCGCTGATGAACCTCGTAATCTCTTTAATCAGCAACGCTATCTTGCCCGACGGCATTGGCATATCGGTGATCATGCAAACGCTGGTCTTTATTATCGAGGGCTTGGTATTTATCTCAATTCTGACCACGCTTTATGGGCATCTGGTCGAAGGCAGATCACTGGATTAATCGTGTCGCCCCTCAAGCCATCCCACCCTTAATCAACCCTTCGGCAATCTTTGCATAGGCTTGCGCCATCGGCCCGTCGCCTGCAGCGATCGGCGTGCCACCGTCGCCGGCCAACCGGGTATCCAGATCAATCGGCAGACTGCCCAACAGCGGCACCCCCATTTTTTCGGCCTCAGCCGCGACACCGCCATGACCAAAGATCTGATGCTCGGACCCGCAATCGGGGCACACAAACGTCGACATATTCTCGATCAACCCCAGAACCGGCGTTTTGAGGGTTGCGAACATATCCAGCGCCTTGCGTGCATCAATCAACGCCACGTCTTGTGGTGTGCTGACCACAATTGCTCCGGTCAGGTCCGACTTGGTGCACAAGGTCAGCTGCACATCCCCGGTACCGGGGGGCAGATCGACCAGCAGTACGTCCAATTCGCCCCATTCAACCTGCCCCAGCATCTGTTGCAGCGCGCCCATCAACATCGGACCGCGCCATACAATGGCCTTGCCCTCTTCCATCATGAACCCGATCGACATCAGCGTGACCCCATGCGCATGTAGCGGGATGATCGTTTTGCCATCCGGACTGGCAGGCCGTTTGTTAATGCCCATCATGCGGGGCTGTGACGGCCCGTAGATGTCCGCATCCAACAGGCCCACCTTGCGCCCTGCCCGCGCCAAAGCCACGGCAAGGTTTGAGCTGACGGTGGATTTGCCAACGCCGCCTTTGCCCGACCCGACTGCCAGAATACGCTGGACGCCGCTGGGCTTGGTTGGCCCCTCCTGCGGTTTGGGATGGCCGCCGATCTTGAGGCTGGGCGGCGCTGAAGGTTTGGGCGCTGGCCCATGGGCCGTCAGCGCAACCGTCGCCTGAGCGACCCCCGGCAGGTCCGATACGACCTTTTCCGCCGCATCCCTCAGGGGTCCCATTTGTTTGGCCACTTCAGCACTCGGCGCTTCAATCACGAATCGCACTTTGTCGCCCTCGACCGTCAGCGCCCGCACCAGATCATGCACCATGAGGCTTTTACCATCCGGCAGAGTAACCCGTGCAAGGGCAGCTTCAACATCGGCTTTGGTGACGGACATGCGCAAATTCTCCTCATTCATGCCTCCTGAAATGGCAGGTTTTGGACAAACCACAAGAGGCCAACGGCCAATGCTGAATGAAAAGGCGGATTGCTCAACATTTACGCAGGGTTACCATGTTTTCGCTGCATAGCAGCATTGCAAAACTATCCATTGTGCAGATGCAGCATTTATTGGATTGTAAGGTCATGGATTGGTCGCAAGGCTGATCCGATAGAAAGAACAGAGGCGCTCATCCTCCTCCCGAGCAAATCTGGTTTTGGCGGCGACATCTTCCTCCTCCCTGATGTCGTCGCCCTTTTTTCCACACCTTCAAATCTTTGACAGTGCCAACCTTTGCCGATGGCGAATTTTGCCAAGCGGCGACGGTTTCCCCTTGGTAAGCAAGAGGTTGACCCAAAGTCGGCCATGCAAATGCTGCATAGCGGCATTGCATTAACAGCCGTTGATCGCCCGGTTTAAAGGCATAGATACCCCTCATCCGAAACGACGATAGATATGAAACAAGAGGCGCCAAAATGGCATACGTAAATACAACATCCGCAACGACAACATCCTTCTTTGCCCGCATCGGCACAGCCTTTGATGCTCTGGCAACCCGCTACAAGCAGCACCGCCTGTACCGCGAAACGCTCGATGGTTTGAGCGCGCTGTCCAACCGCGAACTGAATGATCTGGGCCTGAACCGCTACGATCTGCGCCGGGTTTCCTGGGAAGCGGCAAAACGCTGAACGAGTTTACGATTTAGGCCTGTGACACCTCCCTGTTCACAGGCCTGATCCAAGGGGCCGCATCTTCTTCCTCCTCCCCGATGCTGCGGTTCCCTTGATTGACCCAAAGCCGATCCTCCCTTGACGCTTTGGGCCACAAAAGAGACGGCGACACCTTCCTCCCAAGGTGTCGTCGTTTTTTTTGTTTTTGGGGGAAGAAAATGGGCACCCAGAGGCCTTGAAGGGATGGGTTTTCATCGCTTTTGATAAAAAATGCCCGCCAGCGTCAGAACGCTATGCAGTCGACGTTAAAAAGGGACGTCGTCACATCCCGTCAGATAGCTCGACACGATCTTTTTGATGCCGGCCTTTTCAAAATCAACCTCAAGCTTGTCACCCTCGATGCCCGTCACCGCGCCATAGCCGAACTTCTGGTGGAAAACCCGTTCGCCCATCACAAAACTGCTCACGGCGGTCATGTCGATGGTCACGTTGCGGGTTTCGCGTGGCTGGCTCATGCCCCGTTCGCCGGCACGCGCCTGCAAACGCCGCCATCCGGGCGAGTTATAGACATTCGCCTCTGCCGCCGCCTCATGCAGCGCGCTTTTTGGCATCGCGGCACCAAAGCCACCACCATAAAGCCCCGGCGGCGTGAGGACCTCGACATGATCCTCGGGCAATTCATCAATAAACCGAGACGGCATCGCAGATTGCCATTGTCCAAACACCATCCGGTTGCCGACAAAGGAAATCGTGCACAACTCCTCGGCCCGGGTGATGCCCACATAGGCCAGCCGCCGTTCTTCTTCCAATCCCTTGATGCCGCTTTCATCCATCGACCGTTGCGAGGGGAACAGGCCATCCTCCCACCCCGGCAGAAACACCGCCGGAAACTCCAACCCCTTGGCGGCATGCAGCGTCATGATGGAAACCTTTTCGCCGTCACCATCCTGTTCATTGTCCATGATCAGGCTGACGTGTTCGAGGAACCCTTGCAGATTCTCAAACTGCTCAAGCGCCTTGACCAGTTCTTTCAGGTTTTCCAGCCGTCCCGGTGCCTCTGGCGTCTTTTCGTTCTGCCACATGCCGGTATAGCCGCTTTCGTCCAGAATGATCTGGGCCAGTTCAACATGGCTGGTCTCGGGCGGTGCATATTCAAGCCGCTCTGGCCCATCCTCAATCACATCGTCGTTCGACACTGACCGCAAAGGCCCGCGCGTCATCGCATGCCAACGGTCAATCCCGTCGACCAACAGCCGCAACTGCGCGCCGCCTTTGCCGCCCAAGCCATCATGGGCCAGCAATATCCGCGCGCCCTCCAACAGGTTGGTGCCATGCTCGCGGGCAGTGGTTTGAATTTTTTGTATAGCAATCTTACCCAGCCCCCGTTTGGGCGTGTTCACAATTCGCTCAAAGGCCAGATCATCATCGGGACTGGTGACGACCCGGAAATAGGCCATCGCATCGCGGATTTCCAACCGCTCATAGAACCGCGGCCCGCCAATCACCCGGTACGGCAGACCAATCGTCAAAAACCGATCCTCAAAGGCCCGCATCTGGTGGCTCGCGCGCACAAGGATTGCCATCGCGTCAAGCGAAAGCGGTTTCATCCCGCGCGTCCCGCGCTGCAGCGCCTCGACCTCATCACCGATCCAACGCGCTTCTTCCTCGCCGTCCCAATGGCCGATCAGACGCACCTTTTCGCCTTCGGTCTCCTCGGTCCACAAGGTCTTGCCCAGCCGCCCCTCATTGCCCGCAATCACCCCTGACGCAGCGGCCAGAATATGTGGTGTTGAGCGATAATTCTGCTCCAGCTTAACCACATGCGCGCCCGGAAAATCCGTCTCGAACCGCAGGATGTTGCCCACTTCCGCCCCGCGCCAGCCATAGATCGACTGATCATCATCGCCCACGCAGCAGATATTCTTGTGCCCCTGCGCCAACAGGCGCAGCCACAAATATTGCGCCACATTGGTATCCTGATATTCGTCCACAAGGATGTATTTGAACCATCGCTGATACTGCGCCAATACATCTGGGTGCGTCTGAAAGATCGTGACCATGTGCAACAGCAGATCACCAAAATCGACTGCGTTCAGCTCAATCAACCGCCGCTGATAGAGATCGTAAATCTCGGTCCCGCGGTTGTTATAAAGCCCCGCATCTGCCACAGGCACTTTCGCAGGCGTCAGCGCGCGGTTCTTCCAGCCATCAATGATCCCCGCCAGCATTCGCGCAGGCCAGCGTTTGTCGTCAATATTCTCGGCTGCCACCAGTTGCTTCAGCAACCGCAGCTGATCATCTGTATCCAGAATGGTAAAATTCGACTTCAGCCCCACCAATTCCGCATGTCGCCGCAACAACTTAACGCAAATCGCGTGAAATGTGCCAAGCCAAGGCATCCCCTCAACCTGCTGGCCCATCATCTGGCCCACCCGGTTTTTCATCTCGCGTGCAGCCTTGTTGGTGAACGTCACAGCCAGCACTTCGTTCGGGCGCGCCTTGCCCTGCGCCATCAGATGCACAATCCGCGCCGTAAGCGCACGCGTTTTTCCTGTCCCGGCCCCGGCGAGCATCAGAACCGGGCCATCCATCTGCTCAACGGCTGTGCGTTGCGCCGGATTCAAGCCCTCCAGATAGGGTTGCGGCCGCGCGGCCATCGCACGCGCGGACAGGGATGCGCCTTCAAAGGCGTCGGTTTCATCAAAACTGCTCATGGCGCATAACCTACCCTCATTCTCACGGCAGGAAAACCCATGTTCTTGGGATGTTCCCCATTTCATTGTTCCCAAAATACACAATCAACCGCTGCTGCAGACACGACGCGCGCTGGACAAGCAGAGCACCTTACGCACAAATGCTCAGATGGACCTGCACGCCACTTATCCCGCCCTGTCTGATCTGCGCACCCGCGCCAAAAAACGGATCCCCAAGTTCGTCTGGGAATATCTCGACAGTGCGACTGGAACTGAGGCCACAAAACACCGCAACCGCGCGGGGCTCGACCGGATCGGCCTGATGCCATCGGTTTTACATGGTGAATTCATCCCCGACCTGACCACAAATTTTTGCGGTGCTGACCTGCCCCTGCCCTTTGGCATCGCGCCCATCGGCATGTCCGGGCTGATCTGGCCGGACGCCGAAGGGCATCTCGCCCGTGCCGCCGCCCGCGCCCATATTCCCTATGGTCTGTCCACCGTCGCCGCACAAAGCCCTGAAGACCTCGCGCCTCACCTTGGCGAACATGCATGGTTCCAGCTTTATCCGCCGCGCGACACTGACATCCGCACCGATATGCTGCGCCGCGCGCGGGATGCGGGGTTCAAGACCCTGATCTTGACCGTTGATGTCCCTGTGGCCAGCCGCCGTGAACGCCAGACCCGGTCGGGCCTCACCAGCCCCCCCAAGCTGACCCCGCGCCTGTTGGCGCAGGTCGCCCAACGCCCTGCATGGGCCATCGGCATGGCGCAGCGGGGCATGCCGCATATGCGGATGCTGGACAAATACAGCGACGCCCGCACCGCCAGCCTACCACCCACTGCACATATCGGATATCTGCTGCGAACCTCGCCTGACTGGGAGTATGTGACATGGCTGCGCGATGCCTGGGACGGGCCGTTCATAATCAAAGGTATCCTGCGCGCAGAAGACGCGGCGCGGTTGCAAAAAACCGGTGTCGATGCAATCTGGGTCTCCAACCATGCGGGGCGCCAATTTGATGCGGCACCCGCCAGCATCGCGGCATTGCCAGAGATCCGCAGCGCCACAACGCTCCCGATCATCTTCGACAGCGGGGTTGAATCCGGCCTCGATATTCTGCGCGCCCTGGCGCTTGGTGCAGATTTCGTCATGCTGGGCCGCGCCTTTCACATGGCATTGGCCGCCCTTGGCCCCAAGGGCATCGATCATCTCATTGACCTTCTCACCAAAGACCTGATCGCAAACATGGGCCAATTGGGGGCAACCGATCTCAAAACACTTCCCGTGCCTTTTGATCTGCACGCGCACCCAGCATTTCCAAATGGTTTCATTTCCGACCCAAAACGGTAAAAGGACTTAACGCGACGCCGCCAAACACGCGCAATCCGCCGTTTCAATCTCCTTTTGCGCGTCAAGAATGCAGCAAACTCCGTAATATCGGGTATTGCGCTGCACCGCAGCATCCCTAAAGTGCCGCTACGTCCACCAATACAAGGATCAGCACCATGACCGAGTTCGCCAAAATCCTCATCGCCAACCGCGGCGAGATTGCCATTCGCATCATGCGGGCCGCCAATGAGATGGGCAAAAAGACGGTCGCGGTCTATGCCGAAGAGGACAAGCTGGGCCTGCACCGCTTTAAGGCCGATGAAGCCTACCGCATCGGCGAGGGGCTTGGACCGGTCGCGGCCTACCTCAGCATTGATGAAATGATCCGGGTGGCCAAGGCAAGTGGTGCGGATGCGATCCACCCCGGCTATGGCCTGCTGTCGGAAAACCCCGAATTCGTGGACGCCTGCGAACACAACGGCATCGCCTTTATTGGCCCGCGTGCGGAGACCATGCGTGCCCTTGGCGACAAGGCCAGCGCGCGGCGCGTCGCGATGGCCGCTGACGTGCCGGTGATCCCCGCAACAGAAGTGCTGGGCGACGACATGGCTGCGATCAAGAAAGAAGCCGGTGCCGTCGGCTATCCCTTGATGCTCAAAGCGTCATGGGGCGGTGGCGGGCGCGGCATGCGCCCGATAAACAACGAAAAAGAACTGCCCGAAAAGGTCATGGAAGGCCGCCGCGAGGCCGAAGCGGCATTTGGCAACGGCGAGGGCTATCTTGAAAAGATGATCCAAAGAGCCCGCCACGTCGAAGTGCAGATTTTAGGCGACAAGCATGGCAACATCTACCACCTGTTTGAACGCGATTGCTCCGTTCAGCGCCGCAATCAGAAAGTCGTTGAACGCGCGCCCGCCCCCTATCTGACCGAAGAGCAGCGTGCGGAAATCTGCGAGTTGGGCCGCAAAATCTGTGCCCATGTGGATTACGAATGCGCCGGCACCGTCGAATTCCTGATGGATATGGACGATAACAAATTCTATTTCATCGAGGTGAACCCGCGGGTCCAGGTCGAACACACCGTCACCGAAGAAGTCACCGGCATCGACATTGTGCGCGCGCAAATCCTGATCGCCGAAGGCAAGACGCTGGCCGAAGCCACAGGCAAGACTGAGCAGTCCCAGATCACCCTCAACGGTCACGCACTACAAACCCGCGTCACCACCGAGGACCCGCTGAACAATTTCATCCCCGACTATGGCCGCATCACCGCCTACCGGTCTGCCACAGGGATGGGGATCCGGCTGGACGGCGGCACAGCCTATGCAGGCGGCGTGATCACGCGCTATTATGACAGTCTATTGACCAAAGTGACCGCCAAGGCCCCGACCCCCGAAATGGCCATCGCGCGGATGGACCGGGCATTGCGCGAATTCCGGGTGCGCGGTGTTTCGACCAACATCGCTTTTGTCGAGAACCTGCTGAAACACCCGACGTTCCTGAACAACGAATACACCACCAAATTCATCGACCAGACACCAGAGCTTTTCCAGTTCAAGAAACGCCGTGACCGCGCCACCAAAGTACTGACCTATATCGCGGATATCACTGTGAACGGCCATCCCGAGACCAAGAATCACGCCCGTCCACCTGCCCACGTCCGCGACCCCAAACCGCCAGCCCGCCGCGCAGAGCCGCAAATGGGCACCCGCAATCTTTTGGAGCAAAAAGGCCCCAAGGTTGTGGCCGAATGGATGGGCCAACAGCGGCAATTGCTGATCACCGACACCACCATGCGTGACGGGCACCAGTCCTTGTTGGCCACACGGATGCGCAGCCACGATATGATCAAGGTGGCCCCCGTCTATGCCGCCAATCTGCCACAGCTTTTCAGCGTCGAATGCTGGGGCGGTGCGACCTTTGATGTGGCTTATCGGTTCTTGCAGGAATGCCCCTGGCAGCGCCTGCGCGATCTGCGGGCGAGCCTGCCCAACGTCATGACCCAGATGCTGCTGCGTGCCTCAAACGGGGTGGGCTATACCAACTATCCCGACAATGTCGTGCAAAAATTTGTGGCAACTGCCGCCAACACCGGCGTCGATGTGTTCCGTGTCTTTGACAGCCTGAACTGGGTTGAAAACATGCGCGTGGCGATGGATGCCGTGGTTGAGGCGAACAAGGTCTGCGAAGGCACCATTTGTTATACCGGCGACATCTTTGACCCGGATCGCGCCAAATATGACCTGAAATATTATGTCGCCATGGGTCAGGACCTCAAGGCCGCGGGGGCGCATGTGCTGGGCCTCAAGGACATGGCAGGCTTGCTCAAACCCGCGCAGGCCCGTGTGCTGATCAAGGCGCTGAAATCCGAGGTCGGCCTGCCAATCCATTTCCACACCCATGACACCGCAGGAAGTGCATGTGCGACCATACTTGCGGCATCAGATGCAGGTGTTGATGCGGTCGATTGCGCAATGGATGCGTTTAGCGGCAACACCTCTCAGGCAACACTGGGAACGGTTGTGGAATCGCTGCGCCACACGGACCGCGATACCGGGCTGGATATGCGCGCAGTGCGCGAAATCTCTGATTACTGGGAAGAGGTGCGTGGCCAGTACGCGGCCTTCGAGACTGGCATGCAGGCCCCGTCATCCGAAGTTTATCTGCACGAAATGCCCGGCGGTCAGTTCACCAACCTCAAGGCGCAAGCATCCTCGCTTGGCCTTGATGACCGCTGGCCCGAAGTCGCGCGCACCTATGCGGACGTGAACAAGATGTTTGGGGATATCGTCAAGGTCACGCCCTCCTCCAAGGTCGTGGGTGACATGGCGTTGATGATGGTGTCTCAGGGGTTGACCCGAGCGCAGGTTGAAGACCCTGATACCGACGTGTCGTTTCCCGATTCCGTGATCGACATGATGCGCGGCAATCTGGGCCAGCCTCCGGGCGGCTTTCCAGATGGCATCGTTAAAAAGGTTCTCAAGGGAGAGGCTCCGAACCTTGAACGCCCCGGAAAACACCTGCCCGCTGTCGATATCGAAGCAACCCGCGCAGAGTTGTCCAAAGAACTCGAAGGCATGGAAATCGACGATGAGGATCTGTGCGGCTATCTGATGTACCCCAAGGTCTTCCTTGATTACATGGGCCGCCACCGCATTTATGGCCCGGTGCGCACCTTGCCGACACCGACATTCTTTTACGGTATGGAACCCAGCGAAGAAATCTCGGCCGAGATTGACCCCGGCAAGACCTTGGAAATCCGGATGCAGGCGGCGTCAGATACCAACGAGGATGGCGAGGTCAAAGTGTTCTTTGAACTGAATGGCCAACCCCGTGTGATCCGCACGCCGAACCGTCTGGTCAAAGCCACCACTGCCAAGCGGCCCAAGGCCGAGGCAGGCAATGACAATCACATCGGCGCGCCGATGCCGGGGGTTGTCGCTTCGGTGGGTGCTCTTGTGGGCCAAAAGGTGCGCGCGGGCGATCTGTTGTTGACGATCGAAGCGATGAAGATGGAAACCGGCATCCATGCAGAGCGCGATGCGGTGGTCAAGGCCGTCCATGTGACTGCGGGTGCGCAGATTGATGCAAAGGATCTGCTGGTCGAGTTGGAGTGAAGGGCGGGTATGATGCGTGATCCCGCAGGCTGGCTGTCTGGACGTTTGTCAGCACCGCTGCGTTGAACATTGTGACTCGGCAGCGCTTGGCCAGACGCAACAACTGGTTCAGCATGGCCAGCGGAGCAATCCAAATCAGCCCAACTTGGTTGTGGGAATCGCGTCGCGGGCTATATTCTAGCAAGGCGGGTATCACCCGTCTTTTTGGGAGAACATCATGAAGCAGTTAATTTTAGCCGCGACAGCAGGGATCTTGTTTGCGGGAGCGGCCTTTGCGGACGGTCATCGCAACCCGGCACCAGAAGGCGCGCAGGCCTATATCATCTCACCGGCGGACGGTGCGACGGTATCAAACCCTGTGACAATTGTTTTCGGCCTTGCGGGCATGGGCATTGCGCCAGCTGGCACCGAAATGGACAATACCGGCCATCATCACCTGCTGATCAATACCGACCCAAGCACGCTGGACCTCGACTCTGGGCTGCCAGCAACCGACCAGATCGTCCATTTCGGTGGTGGTCAGACACAGGTGACCAAAGAACTGCCTGCAGGCACCCACACCCTGCAAATGCTGCTGGGCGACTGGAGCCACGTGCCGCACGATCCGCCAGTCATGAGTGAGGTCGTCACAATCACGGTGAACTAGACCGGAGGCACGAGCCGCATGCAACTGTCAGCCCTCACCCTCATCGTCCCCGATTATGATACCGCGATTGCGTATTATTGCGATGTCATGGGCTTTGTCCTGACCGAGAACATTGATCAGGGCCGCAAGCGTTGGGTGCGGGTCACACCACCGGGCAGCGGCACCGGCTTCATTCTGGCTCGCGCGGACGATCCTGCGCAGGTCGCCGCCGTCGGCAATCAAGGTGCAGGCCGGGTCTGGCTTTTCCTGCAAACGGATGATTTTGCAGTGGATCATACCCGGCTCAAAGCAGCGGGCGTGCAGTTTGAAGAAGAGCCGCGCCATGAACCTTACGGCACCGTCGCCGTTTTTCGCGACACCTTTGGCAACCGCTGGGATCTGATCGGCCCCTAGGCCAGATTTCCCAACAAGCCGTCCGTTTTGCCACATTGCCTTTCCAACAATGATGTCTATCTTTTTGCCATGCCCTACGAATGGACCAGCCCGCCACAGGCCCCGCGGCAACAGATGCGCCTGTGGCCCCATCAATCCCTGCCCCCGCGCGGGTTTGCCGCGTTTATTCTGGCGACCTTTATCCTGATCCTGATTCCGACATTGCCGCTGCTGGGGACCGTTCTGTTGTGGGGCCTTTTGCCTTTCACGCTCTTGGCCGTGGGCGGTATGTATCTGGCCTTGCAGAAAAACCACCGTGCCCGTCAGATCGAAGAGGTGCTGACCCTCGATGACGACACCGCGCGTCTGACCCACACCAGCCCCAAGGGCGAGGTCAAGGAATGGGATTGCAACCGCTATTGGGCGCAGGTGCTGAAGTACGAAGAAGGGGGCCCGGTGCCCCATTATGTGACCTTGCGTGGGCACGGTCGCGAGGTCGAAATCGGGGCCTTCCTCAGCGAGGATGAGCGTAAAGATCTATTTGAAGACCTCAAACGCAGTTTACATCGCTAGACCGCACAAAGGATCAAGCCTCGCCTTGGTGAACGTTAATTCTGGACCTCAGGCCATTGATTTCGCAAGAAAATCAAAAACGATCCGAAGCCGCCGTGAGGTTCTCAATTCCCTGTGCGCCACCAGCCAAAAGTCATAGCGAAACGGCTCAAGCCAAGTGGCGATGCGGGCCATGCTGGCGGTGTCATCGCCGATCCTTTCGGCCATCACGCCAATGCCGATCCCCTGCTGTACCATGTGCCACTGTACCAGATGCGATCCTGAGCTTGCGATAAACTGCTGCGCCAGAACGGGCACCCCATATGCGTTCAGCCCGTCCAGAAAAGACTGGTTGTCATCGAAACCGACAAAGTCCGCCTGCGCCAATTGGGCCGGTGTATCGAACGGCCCCGCCCGGTCGAGATAGCTTTGTGCGGCATAAAGGCGGGCCACCCCCGGTCGCAGCTTGCGGGCGATCAAATCGGGGTCATCAGGGGCCACATGGCGCAGAGCGATGTCTGCCTCACGGCGGCGCAGGTCACGCAACGCATTGCTCGCCACCACCTCAACCCGAATGCCGGGATAGGTGCGGCGCAGATCGGCCAGTATCGGCGGCAGCACATAGGCCGAGGTCACCTCGCTCGCTGTGATGCTGACCGGCCCCTCAATGGAATGTGCCTGTCCCGACGCGATGCGGGACAGGCCATAAGCCGCCTCGCCCATGTTGCGCACATACTCCAACATTTCGAGCCCCGCCGGGGTTGGCACCAATCCGCGCCCGGCCCGTTCAAACAAAGCCACGCCAAGTTCTTCTTCAAGCGCGTTCACCTGGCGGCCCAGCGTCGGCTGTGCCAACCCAAGCGCCCGCGCGGCCGCAGACAGCGACCCTTCCTCAGCGGTGACGAGGAACGCGCGCGCGCGATTCCAATCAAATGATATTTTACTCCAATCCATGCATTCATGCATACCATACAGGCTAATTTGGTCAATTCCATTCACATTTGTTCAGATGTAGAGAAGGACAACTCTGAATTGGAAAGAACGCTCATGCCCGCTCAAATACCCAGCCGCCGGAACATTCGGTTTTGGAACTTCATCGCAAAGAAATATTCCAGAGACAAGATTGCAGACCAGCCCAGCTATGAACGCAAGCTGCGCGAGACCCGCGCGCTTTTGCGCGACGACATGCAGCTGCTGGAAATCGGCACCGGTACCGGCAGCACCGCGATCCTACATGCCCCCCATGTTGCCCATATCCATGCAATCGATCTGTCACAAAAAATGCTCGACATTGCGCAGACCAAGACCAAAGCCGTCGGCGTCGATAACATCAGCTATCAACAGACCTCAGTCGAAGAATTTGGCGCAGCCAAAGGCACTTACGATGTCATCCTGGCCCTGTCGGTGCTACATCTGGTGCAGGACTACAAAGCGACGTTGGCCAAACTGCACGGCTTGCTGAAGCCAGGCGGATATCTGGTGGCCAGCACGGTCTGCATGGCCGATACGATGCCAGCATTCAAGTTTCTGTCGATCCCAGGACATGCGCTTGGCCTGCTGCCAAAGCTTACCTATTTTACCGCAGATACATTGCTCTCAGAAATGCGCGCGGCGGGTTTCACAGTGCAAAGCCATTGGCGGCCCGGGCCGGCAAGAGCGCTTTTTACCATTGCTCGTAAGCTCTAGACTTCAACGGTGCCGTTCAGCTCAAACGCTCCTTGACCATCGGCCCGACCAAGCCGAAATCCATCTGCCCGGTGTACTTGCCTTTCAGCAAGCCAATCACCTTACCCATGTCCCGGATTGAGGTGGCACCAACTTCGGCAATCGCCTTGTCCACGGCGGCGGTGGTTTCCTCTTCGCTCAACTGGCGCGGCAGGAACTCTTCGATGACCGTGATCTCTTCACGCTCGCGCTCGGCCAGATCAAGCCGCCCACCCTCTTCGTAGGCGCGTGCCGATTCCATCCGCTGCTTGGCCATTTTGCCAAGGATCGCAAGAACTTCCGCCTCAGGGACGCCATCGTCGTTGCCTGTAGCGCGGGCTGCAATGTCTTTGTCTTTGATGGCCGCGCTGATCAGGCGCAGCGTCGACAGCCGATCTGCCGCCTTGTCTTTCATTGCCTGTTTAAGGGCGTCTGAGATGCGGGTACGCAATGCCATGGCTTTATCCTGTGCTCTGTCGCTTATTTAAGGCTGGGACCATAGCCGTTGCCGCATGAACAGGCAATGCCAAGTAACCTCTGGTAAGCTATTGATAAAAATAGAAATCTCATTTTTGCTCGGGTCTTGACGATGGATGCAGGCAAGCGTAGGTTCGCCCCGTTTATCCACGTAAAATCTCGCCCGGAGGCACCTCCCATGTCCGCGCCCTCTCATCCCCGCCCGACCGCCTGTCTTGCCTTGGCGGATGGGTCATTGTTCTATGGCATGGGCTTTGGCGCGACGGGACAGACGGTTGCCGAGGTTTGTTTCAACACCGCGATGACCGGCTATCAGGAAGTCATGACAGACCCGTCATATGCGGGCCAGATTGTCACATTCACCTTCCCACATATCGGCAATGTCGGCACCAATCCCGCAGATGACGAATCCGGTGATCCGGTGGCTGCCGGTATGGTGGTCAAATGGATGCCGACAGAACCCAGCAACTGGCGCAATGCGCAAGAATTGTCACCGTGGCTGGCCGCACGCGGCCGGATCGCAATCGGCGGCATCGACACGCGCCGCCTGACCCGCGCAATCCGCCATACCGGGGCACCCCACGCCGCATTGGCGCATGATCCCGAGGGCAATTTTGACATCGAAGCACTGATCGCCGCAGCACGTGGTTTTGCGGGCCTCGAAGGCATGGATCTGGCCAAGGATGTGACCTGCGCACAATCGTACCGCTGGAATGAAATGCGGTGGGCATGGCCTGACGGATTTGCGCCGCAGGTTGATGCGAAACACAAGGTTGTTGCCGTGGATTATGGCGCAAAGCGCAATATCTTGCGGTGTCTGGCCTCTGCTGGTTGTGAAGTGACGGTGCTGCCTGCGACGGCAACCTACGACGACATTATGGCGCATGATCCTGATGGCGTGTTTTTGTCCAATGGCCCCGGTGATCCGGCGGCGACAGGTGCCTATGCGGTGCCAATGATCCGCGATGTGCTGAACAAGACAAAGCTGCCGGTTTTCGGGATTTGTCTTGGCCACCAAATGCTGGCCCTCGCCTTGGGTGCCAAGACCATCAAGATGAGCCACGGACACCATGGCGCCAATCATCCGGTCAAAGACCGTGACACCGGCAAAGTTGAGATCACCTCGATGAACCATGGTTTTGCGGTCGATGCACAGACCCTGCCCGACGGTGTTCTGGAAACGCATGTATCGCTTTTTGACGGGTCCAACTGCGGCATCCGGATGGCTGACCGGCCCGTATGGTCGGTTCAGCATCATCCCGAAGCCTCGCCCGGACCGCAAGACAGCTATTACCTGTTTGAACGTTTTGCCGAAGCGATGGCGGATCGCGCTGTGGCAACCCCGGCGTAACCAAGCGTCTAACAACACGATTGTCGCCCACACCGTTAACTTTTCGTTAACGTATTGTTAACATTGCATTAACCGTTCGCTGTCACCTTTGCCTCTGGATAGAAGTTAAGGGTGACAGGGACATGAGTAACCTTCGCCTCCATTTGCTGGACCCGCAGGTTGCAAACCCAACGCCCCCACAGCAACCACTTGGGCGTTATTTGGTGAATGAAGGAATTATTACTGCAGCCGATCTGGTGCATGCACTTGAGCTGCAATGCCGCATCGACGCCCCCCTTGGCGAGATCATGATCTCTGAAGGGTTGGTCAGTCGCGCTGATGTGCTGGCAGCGCTCTCTCACCAGCACAATGCCCAATTGGTCAATCTGGACGACGATCCACCGCCTGCGCATCTGACCCGTTGCCTGCCCGCGGCGCTCTGCCTCAGGTTTCATGCTGTGCCCTGGATGGAAGTGGACGAAACCCTCTTGGTCGCCACCAGCCGGCCTGACCTGTTTGAAAAATTCCGCATCTGCATGGGCCCGGCCGGACAGCGGATGTTGCCGGTAATTTCGGAACAAACCCAAATCCAAGCACACCTGTCCCGTCTGTATGGCGCTGAACTGGCACAAAAGGCCGCAACACGTGTGCCTGCCGCTGAAAGCTGCCGCACATGGGAAGTAAGCTCACTGTCCCGCAATATCTGGGCGTCCGGCATTGCCGCCTTTTGCGTGCTGGCCCTTGTCCTTGCACCGCATTGGGCCGTCACGGTGCTGATGATCTGGGCCTTTGTGACTTTGATGATGAGCACGGCCCTCAAAGCCGCTGCTTTCTGGTCACAGATGTCGCATAATCTGTCTGGCAGACCCGAAGCCGTGGACGTAAAACTTGCGCCCTTTCGGCTGCCGCGTGTGTCCATACTGGTGCCTTTGCTTAAAGAAAAAGAGATCGCCGGTGCATTGATCACCCGGCTGGCGCGGCTGACCTATCCAAAATCACTACTGAATGTTGTGCTGGTTTTGGAACAGGGTGATACCGTGACCCGCCGCACCATTGCCCGCACCGATCTGCCCGAATGGATCAGCGTCATCGAAGTGCCCGAGGCCAACGGCCTGACCACCAAACCGCGCGCCTTGAACTATGCGCTCGATTTTTGTCATGGCAGCATCATCGGGGTCTGGGATGCAGAGGACGCACCAGAACACGATCAGCTTGAACGGGTCGTGAACAGGTTTCAGCAAGCCCCCGAAAACGTCGCCTGCCTGCAGGGCATTCTGGACTATTACAATACGCAGACCAACTGGATTTCCCGTTGTTTTACAATCGAATACGCGACGTGGTGGCGGATGATTCTACCGGGCCTTGCGCGATTGGGGTTTGTTATTCCTTTGGGAGGAACGACCCTGTTCTTTCGCCGCGATATTCTTGAAAAACTCTGTGGCTGGGACGCGCATAACGTGACCGAGGATGCAGATCTGGGTGTGCGGCTGGCCCGACACGGCTATATCACCGAATTACTGCCCACCGTCACCCACGAAGAAGCAAACTGCCGCGCGTGGCCGTGGGTGCGGCAACGTTCACGCTGGCTCAAAGGTTTTTTGATCACCTGGTGCGTTCACATGCGCAACCCCGCAGCACTGTTGCGCGACCTGGGCTGGAAACGGTTTCTGGGCGTTCAAACCCTGCTGTTGGCCACGTTCTCTCAATTCGCCTGTGCACCGCTGTTATGGTCTTTCTGGCTCACCGTCTTTGGGGTCTCTCACCCGGTTGCATTGACCCTGGGTGCGCCGGTGATGTGGACAATGGCCGTGTGTTTCATTGTAGCCGAGGTATTCACTCTGACAATTTCAATGGTCGCGGTGTCGGGTCGGGAACACCGGCATCTGATGGGCTGGGTGTTGACCACGCCACTCTATTTCCCGATGGGCGCGTTGGCGGCCTACAAAGGCTTGCATGAATTCATCGTAAACCCGTTTTTCTGGGACAAGACCGAACACGGGGTGCATGTGAAATCAAAGAGGTAGGACTATTCGTCCTCGCGCCGCGCCGCCTCTTGCTTCAGCCGGGTCACGAAGGCCACCGAAATATGGGTGCGCAATGCTTCATCCGCGCCATCCTCATCGCGTGCCTCAATCATCTTTACGATGTGATCATGTTCGGCCTGCGCAATCGCCCCGCGCCCCTCGACAGCAAGCGATGACGTGGCCATCAACGCCATTGAACGGTGGACCAAATCCAATTGCTGCACCAAATAGCGGTTGTGCGAGGCGAGGTGGATTTGTTTGTGAAACCGCCGGTTCGCCCGCGCAAGTGCCCCCGGATCGCCGGTAAGTGCGTTGTCTTGTTCGACCATGTCACGCAGCACACCGATCTCTTCGACGGTGGCATGGCGTGCGGCAAGCCGTGCGGCCAGACCTTCAAGCTCCCCGCGCACAACATAAAGTTCAGCGGTTTGATTGTGATCAAGCGATGCGACAATCAGGCTGCGCCCGTCGCGTGCCAACAACGACTGCGTTTCAAGCCGTTGCAATGCCTCGCGCACCGGCGTGCGTGACACACCAAACCTCTCTGCCAACTCATTCTCGACCAGCCGGTCACCGGGACGGTAGATACCAACATCAATGGCATCCAAGATCATTGAATAAGCATCTGTTGATCCGGTTTTGGGCGCAAGCATTGGATTTCTTCCTCAAAGATGCGTCACCCTACCGCCCGCGTCCATTTGCGCAAGCCCGCAGTCTTGCGTGGCCCCCCTGAACACCCTACCACAGCATCATGCCTCGTGATGCTTTCTCTCACGTTCAGACATGGGTTTTTGATCTGGACAACACGCTTTACCCGCCCTCCGCGCGGCTGTTTGATCTGATTGATGTGCGCATGACGGCGTGGATCATGGATGTTCTCAACGTCGATAAGGCCGAGGCCAATCGTTTGCGCCTGCATTATTGGGAGGTTCACGGCACCACATTAGCCGGGCTGATGCGCGAACATGGTGTGGATCCTGCCGGCTATCTTGAACATGTGCATGACATATCAATGGACCGCCTGACGCCGGATCCAGCATTGGCGCGGGCCATTCGCGCCCTGCCCGGCAGACGGATCGTGTACACGAATGGCTGTGCACCCTATGCTGAACGGGTACTGGCCGCACGCGGGCTCTCAGGGCTTTTTGATGCGGTTTACGGCGTGGAACATGCCGGATTTCTGCCCAAACCTGAACGTGCCGCCTTTGATACAGTTTTCACGATTGATGGGCTCAACCCGGCGACCTCTGCCATGTTTGAGGATGATGCCCGTAATCTTGCTGCCCCACATGCGATGGGAATGCGCACCGTGCATGTGGCCCCAGAGCGGGATCTGGGCGCGCATGTGCACTTTCACACAGACGATTTGGGTGGTTTTCTTCACAGTCTGCTGAACTAGGTGACAATGATGGATTTTGACTGTGGCATATTGATTTCTGGTGGCGGCATTGCCGGGCTGACCGCTGCGGCGGCCTTCGGCACAGCTGGATTTGATGTGATCTGCGTTGATCCGACCCCGCCCGTGACCCGCAGCGATGCATCCGGGGCCGACATGCGCTCTACCGCGATGCTGCAACCGGCCCGCGCTGTACTTGAGGCGGCGGGCATCTGGGCGCATCTGGCCCCGCATGCCGCACCCTTGCAGGTCATGCGCATTGTTGATGCAGGTGGGCCTGAGCCAGAACCAAAAGTGACCCGGGAATTCGATGCGTCCGAGATTTCGGATCAGCCGTTTGGCTGGAACTTTCCCAACTGGCTGCTGCGCCGCGAATTGCTGGCGCGGTTGGCAGAGTTGCCAAATGTCGATTTCCGCCCCGGCACCGGCACCACGACCCTGTTCACCCGCACCGCATCAGCCCGCGTGGGACTGACCGACACCAGCAAGATCACCGCAAAGCTGGTCATTGCCGCCGATGGCCGCGACAGCCCCATGCGTCAAGCGGCTGGCATTGAGGTCCGCACACGGCGGTATGGTCAAAAGGCCCTGGCCTTTGCCGTCACCCACCCCATTCCACATGACAATGTGTCCACTGAAATCCACCGCAGTGGCGGACCCTTCACACTAGTCCCGCTGCCGGATCTGGACGGGATGCCCTCATCCGCCGTGGTGTGGATGGATAACGGGCCCGCAACCATCGCCCGCGCTACAAGTGACGTGGCAAAGTTTGAGGCGGACATGTCGCAAAGGTCCTGCCACCTTTTTGGGCCACTAACGCTTGCCAGTTCGCGCGCCGTCTGGCCGATCATCAGCCAGCATGCCAAGCGTCTGTCTGGGGAACGCATCGCGCTGATTGCCGAAGCAGCGCACGTGGTGCCACCAATTGGCGCGCAAGGTCTGAACATGTCGCTCAATGACCTCGCGACCTTGTTGGAATTGGCGCAAAACAGGCGCGACACATTGGGCGATGCCACGATGCTTGACGCGTACCACAAGGCCCGGTTCGCTGACATTCAACTGCGGGTGCGCGGAATTGACCTGCTCAACCGCGCCTCACAGGCCAGCAACCCGCTGGCGCGTGACGCCCGCGCCGCAGGGCTGAACGCGCTTTATGCGATGGCTCCTGTGCGCAAGATGTTGATGCAGATGGGGCTTGGGATGCGCTAGCGACACGCCCACCTGGCCATCAATTGCGCTATAGCACCTCGTCCAACACACCCGACAGACGCGCCAGGGTGCCATCAATATCATAGAGCTTGTCCAACCCGAACAGACCCAGCCGGAACGTGCTGAACCCCTCAGGCTCACCCACTTGCAGCGGCACCCCGGCAGCAATCTGCATGCCTTTGGCGGCAAAGGCCTTGCCTGATTTCACATCCGGGTCATTGGTATAGCTGACCACCACACCCGGCGCGCCAAAACCCGGCGCGGCAACCGAAACGACACCCCGATCTGCCAGCAGATGCCGCACAGCATCACCCAAGCGCCATTGCGCCTCTTTCAGCCGTTCAAATCCGTATTCTTTGGTTTCCAGCATCGTATCGCGAAAACCCCGCAGCGCGTCAGTTGGCAGGGTCGCATGATAGGCGTGCCCCCCGTCCTCATAGGCCTTCATGATGCTGCGCCACTTGGCCAGATCAAGGGCAAAGCTGTCCGATTGGGTTTCTGCCAGCCGTGCCTCGGCACGGGCCGACATCATCACCAGGCCTGCAGAGGGGGACGCGCTCCATCCCTTTTGGGGGGCCGAGATCAGCACATCAATACCGAGCGCCTTCATATCAACCCACGCACAGCCCGACGCGATGCAATCAAGCACCATCAGCGCCCCAATCTTTTGGGCAGCGGCGGACATCGCCGCGATGTAGTCATCCGGCAAGATCATGCCCGCACTGGTTTCCACATGCGGGGCAAAAACCACCTGCGGTTTTTGGTCTTGAATGGCGGCCACCACATCATCAATCGGTGCTGGCGCAAACGGTGCAACCGTCGCATTGCCCTGGGGCCGCGCTTTTAGCACGGTCGCGCTGGCGGTCAGGCCGCCGCTTTCGATGATCTGACTCCATCGATAGGAGAACCAGCCGTTGCGCACAACCAACACGTCCTTGTCACGGGCAAATTGCCGCGCCACTGCTTCCATCCCGTAGGTTCCCCCACCGGGGACCAGTGCCACCGCATCGGCATGATAGACCTCGCGCAACAGCTCAGAAATATCGCGCATGACCTGCTGAAATGCCGCAGACATATGGTTGAGGGATCGGTCGGTGAACACCACCGAAAATTCATCAAGCCCCTCGGGATCGATAGAACTGAGTATCGCAGCCATGGTATTCTCCTTGTTGGACCGCCCACAATTAGCGCCTTTGTGACTGCCCCGAAAGGGTCAAGAAACCGCGCACCCGCCCGCGCGCCTTATTCCCGCCACAATTTGCCACAATATTGACGTAGTTACGGGCACAGATCCGTTTAGGGCAGGACAGACGGGCGCAGATCCGTCGACTTATTGAGATGGCAGATACAACGCTTTTGCTGAATGGCTTCAGCATTATAGGCAATCCACAGTCGAACACCAATGCGAGCAATGGTGGGAACCTTTTCATCCACGGCGGCACCGCTGTGTTTGAAGCGGACGATATCATTGTGTTTACCGTGACCAATGTGACGGCCAACGGAACCCTGACCGACACTTCAGTGGTCACCGGTGTGATCGTCTACGACAACGCAACCGATTACTATTATGACATCCCCAAATTCAACTATTCTGGCACCGCCGACATCGACATTGGCCGCAATTCAATGGGTGACCGGTATCTGGAATTTGACGCAAGCGGGCTGACCTCGACCGATCCGGGAGCGCCCGTTCTGAACGATCTCGCGGTTGTTGCAGGTGTCAATATTCTGGCCACGCTTGCGTCAACCAATGGCCCGCTGAGCATCGCGACGAACGAGGATATCGACCTGAACGCCGACGGAATTATCAGCCCAGGGGAACAGGGAGACGGGTCGTTTTCCAGCAGTCTCAACACCTTGGCAGTGATTTGTTTTGCGAAGGGTACCCTGATCGAAACCCCTGATGGCCCCCGCTATATCGAAACACTCAAATTGGGCGATCTGGTCAACACGCTGGACAACGGTCCACAAAAGATACGCTGGATCGGCTCTCAGACTCTGCCAGGATATGGCACCACGGCACCCGTCCACATCGCAGCAGGAGCGCTTGGCAACATCAGGCCGCTTGTGGTGTCCCAGAACCATAGAATGCTGATCAACGGTGCGCGTGCAGAATTGTTGTTTGGACAAGCCGAAGTCTTGGTTGCGGCCAAGCACCTTGTTGATGGCGATAGCTGCCGAATCGTGCCCTGCGCCAGCGTCAGCTATTATCATTTCCTGTTTGACGACCATCAGATCGTCTTTGCAGAAGGCTGCCCCACGGAAAGCCTTTATCCCGGCTCCCAGACGCTTGATGTTGTCGCACCGGACGAGCGCGATGAAATCGTCGCCCTGTTCCCTGAACTGACTGAGTCCAAAAATGCGCTTCCGCTGACCCGCCCCGCTTTGCGCCAATACGAAGCACTTGCCCTGCGCCAGATTGCTTAAGGTCACGACCTAAAGCGGACCCGGCAATCGCTCTTCGCTCAATAGGACATTCGCCTCAACCTCCCCTGCCCCCGGCAAGGTCATGATCCGCCGCCGCAGCACCCGCTCAAAATCCGGCAGATCACGCGCAACGACCCGCAAGCGGTAATCATAAAGCCCCAGCACATGTTCCACGGTTTGCACCTCAGGAATGGCTACCACCGCACGTTCGAAATCATCCAGACTGACCCGGCCTTTGGTTGCCAGTTTCACACCCAGAAACACCGTCACGCCAAACCCCAGACTTTCTGCATTCAGGTGCAGACGCCGCCCGGCGATCACACCCGCCTCTTCCAGCCGTCTGATTCTGCGCCATGTGGCAGGCTGCGAGAGCCCGAACCGCCGCCCCAGCGCGCTCGCACTTTGGCTTGCGTCCTTTACCAGTGCGCGGATCAACCCCCGATCAATATCGTCAATCTGTGTCACAGCGGCAGCCCCTGATCCGATTTGATCCGCGCCACCTGCATCAGCGCCTCGATATCTGCGATATGCGGCAAGGTCAGGATCCGACCGCGATAAATCTGCTGATAATGCGCCATATCACGCGCAATGATGGATAGCCGCACGTCCACCCGGCCCAGAAAGGTCTGCAATTCAATCACCTCGGGCACTTTGCGCGCCTCAGCCATAAAGGCATCAAATGCGTTGCCTTGAGTTTTATCCAGCGTGATCCGCAGGCTGACCTCAACCGCATAGCCCAGCGCCACCCAGTCAACCACCGCGCCCACGCCGCGCAGAATACCATCCTCTTGCAGCCTGGCTATCCGCCGTGCCGCCTTGCCTGGCGTCATCCCGCAGCGGTCCGCAAGTTCGCCCGGACTGAGGCTTGGTTCTGCCTGCCAGTACCGCAACAACCGACGATCGACATCATCAAGCATGATTTTTCCGTTTAATGGACATGTGGCGCATTATCATCTTCATCTAGTCAAATAAACTCATAAAACAGCAATGGTCAATCGCGCGCGCATGGCTATGTTCGCCCCCAGAGACGAAACCAATTAAAAGGACCGCCTATTATGCGCGTTTACTATGACCGTGACTGTGACGTTAACCTGATCAAAGACAAAAAAGTCGCCATCCTGGGCTATGGCTCTCAGGGCCACGCCCACGCGCTGAACCTGCGCGACAGCGGTGCCAAGAACCTTGTTGTTGCGCTGCGCGACGGGTCCGGGTCCAAGGCAAAAGCCGAAGGCGAAGGCCTCAAGGTAATGGAAATTGCCGAAGCTGCCGCCTGGGCCGATGTAATTATGTTCACCATGCCCGACGAATTGCAGGCCGAAACCTACAAAAAATACGTGCATGACAACATCCGCGAAGGTGCAGCAATTGCATTTGCCCACGGCCTGAACGTACATTTTGGCCTGATCGAGCCCAAAGCCGGCGTTGATGTGATCATGATGGCCCCCAAAGGTCCCGGCCACACCGTGCGCGGCGAATACACCAAAGGCGGCGGCGTGCCGTGCCTTGTAGCCGTAGACAATGACGCCTCTGGCAAAGCACTTGAAATTGGTCTGTCCTATTGCTCTGCCATCGGCGGTGGTCGTTCCGGCATCATCGAAACGAACTTCCGCGAAGAATGCGAAACCGATCTCTTTGGTGAACAGGCCGTGCTGTGCGGTGGTTTGGTCGAACTGATCCGCATGGGTTTTGAGACATTGGTCGAAGCAGGCTATGCGCCCGAGATGGCCTATTTCGAATGCCTGCACGAAGTGAAACTGATCGTCGACCTGATCTATGAAGGCGGCATCGCCAACATGAACTATTCGATCTCGAACACGGCCGAATACGGCGAATACGTCTCTGGCCCGCGCATCCTGCCGTATGATGAGACAAAGGCAAAGATGAAGGCGGTTCTGACAGACATCCAGAACGGCAAGTTTGTGCGCAACTTCATGTTGGAAAATGCTGTTGGTCAACCGTCGTTCAAGGCAACCCGCCGCATCAACGACGAACACCAGATCGAACAGGTTGGTGCCAAGCTGCGCGAGATGATGCCTTGGATCTCTGCAGGCAAGATGGTCGACAAGGCCAAGAACTAAGGCGGCCATAGTTCGGCCTGTAACGAACCAGATACGATTGACCCTGGCCCTCAAGCCGGGGTCATTTAAGTAAAGGCACATATCAAGACAAAAAGCGGGATGACATGACCGAAACCGACGCCCCGCAGATCACCAGAACAAGCTGGTTCATGATCGCCCTTCTGGCCTTCATTTGGGGCGGCACATTTTTGGTGACCGAAGTGGCACTGACCGGCATCACCCCGTTCTGGCTTGCCGCCTCACGCATCGGTTTTGCCGCTGTGGTGATGGGGTTGATCTGGGGGGTGCGGGGGTTCCCGCTTTTCAAGAGCACCCCGTCGACTGGCCATATCGTGGCCATGCTTTTCATTGGCATGGCCTCCTCCGCAGTCCCATTTTCGCTGCTCGCCTGGGGTCAGCAATATGTCACTTCGGGATTTGCCGGCGTCTCCATGGCCTCGGTTGCCCTCATCGTGCTGCCATTGGCGCATTTCATGGTCCCCGGCGAACGCATCACTCCGCGCAAATCACTTGGGTTTCTTGTGGGATTTTGCGGTGTCGTGATCCTGATCGGAGGTCAGGCATTTGAAAGCACTGGCACGGCTCTGGAATTTCCCGGTCGGATGGCCTGTATCGGCGCAGCAAGTTGTTACGCGCTCAGCTCAATCCTGATGCGCCGGTTGCCGCAGGTTGACGCCATCGGGCTTGCCACGGTTTTGTTGATCATCGGCGGCAGCGTCGCGATCCCCATGGCCCTGATTATTGAAGGGCCGCCACCGGCTCCATCGCCAAAGATCCTGCTGGTACTGGCGTTCCTCGGCCTTGTCCCAACAGCCGCCGCCAATTTCCTCAGAGTGCTGGTTGTGCGCAGCGCGGGTCCGGTCTTCATGTCTTTGGTCAACTACCAGGTGCCCGTCTGGTCCGTGGTGCTGGGCGCACTGATCTTGTCCGAACCGCTGCCCCCGTCGCTGATTTACGCGATGGCATTGATCCTCGCTGGCTTGGGTCTCAGCCAATATGGCGCGCTGAAACGACTGTTTTCCGCGCGCGGCTGACCCAGTTCACCCTTTCAAAAATACCGATGCACGACGCCTGAGCACACGCATAAATCAACAACAGAAGCGCCAAATCAAATATGTCGTGCGCACCCGAAGGGTGCGCGCCTTTGGATCAGGCCGAAACCGCCTGTTCAACGGCGGCAACGACACTGTCCACCGCCCCCTCCATCAACCCGGCATCCTCATGCTCGGCCATCACCCGTATCAATGGCTCCGTGCCTGAGGCCCGGATCAACAACCGACCTTTGCCTGACAGATCGGCTTCGGCCTGTGCGATGGCGGCCTGCACGTGGGGATTGTCCAAGGGGGCCTGATCCGCCCCGAAAGCCACGTTTTTCAAAAGCTGCGGCACCGGTTCAAACTGGTTCAGCAATACCGAAGACGGCTCGCCCGACCGTACCATTTCGGCCAGAAACTGCAGCCCGGCCATCAATCCGTCGCCGGTGGTGGAGTAATCGGTCATGACAATATGACCGGATTGTTCCCCACCAAGATTGAACCCGCCCTGCCGCATCCGCTCCACCACATGGCGGTCCCCGACACTGGTGCGTTCCAGCCGCAATCCCTGACGCTGCAGGAAATGATCAAGCCCCAGATTGCTCATTACAGTGGCCACAAGTGCGCGGCCCTTGAGCCTGTCTTCCGACGCCCAGCGTGCCGCCATCAGCGCCATGAACTGATCGCCATCGCCGACTTTGCCGTTTTCATCCAGCAGAATAACCCGGTCCGCGTCCCCATCCAGACAAATGCCAACATGGGCACCATGTGCGACAACCGTTTCCGCCGCAGATTGCGGATGGGTTGATCCGCACCCTTCGTTGATGTTGTGGCCCGTTGGGCTGACGCCGACGGGGATGACTTCTGCGCCCAACTCCCACAGCGTTTCGGGGGCGACTTTGTAGGCTGCTCCATTGGCACAATCGACCACGACTTTCAGGCCATCCAGCCGCATCTGGCGCGGGAACGAAGATTTCACCCGTTCGATATAGCGATATCGGCCATCATCAATCCGCTTGGCGCGTCCAATCTCAACGGCCGGGGTGGGTTCCACCCCGTTCGCCACCAACGCCTCAATGTCAGCCTCGGCCTGATCGGACAATTTGTACCCATCAGGTCCGAAAAACTTGATCCCATTATCCTGCGCCGGGTTGTGGCTGGCTGAAATCATGACGCCAAGGTCCGCGCGCATGGAGCGTGTCAGCAAGCCAACCGCCGGTGTGGGCACTGGGCCCAGCAACAGCACGTTCATGCCGGTGCTCGTCAACCCGGCGGTAAGCGCATTTTCGAACATATACCCTGACAACCGGGTATCCTTGCCAATCACCACCCGGTGCACGCCGGTGTTGTCGCGCCTAAAATACCGCCCCACAGCAGCGCCAATGCGCAAGGCCATTTCTGCGGTCATAGGATGGATGTTGGCTGTGCCGCGCACACCATCGGTTCCGAACAATTTTGTCATGTCTCAAGTCCTAGCATGGCGGCGCGCCACAGCGCGACGGCCTGTATCGTTTCAGGCACATCATGCACACGTAGCATCTGAATACCATGCGTCAGCGCCGCCAATGCCACACCAATTGACCCCGGTGCGCGATCTGTCGCCTCAGGTGCATTTCCGATGGTGCCTATGAACCGCTTGCGCGATGCCCCAAGCAAGATCGGCACACCCAATCCGTGAAAGAGGCTGAGCCGGGCCAGCAAGGTCAGGTTGTGCTGCCGGGTTTTGCCAAAACCAATGCCGGGGTCCGCAATGATCCGGGCGCGCGGAATGCCTGCGGCCTCCAACATCTGGATCTGGCGTTCGAGGAAATCATATACGTCAAGCAGCACGTCGTCATACCGGGGGTCTTGTTGCATTGTCGCGGGATCACCCAGCGCATGCATGACACAGACAGGCAGGTTTTGCCCGGCACAATAAGGTGCCAACCCCGGATCAAAGGTAAATCCAGAGACATCATTGACCAGATTGGCCCCTGCCGCGACAGCCGCCTGCGCCACCGCCGCCTTGCGGGTATCGATTGAGATTGCATGGGCAACACCCGCCGCACGCAGGCCTTGGATTACCGGAACAACACGCTGAATTTCCGCCTCAACTGCAAGTGTGGCCGCACCCGGTCTGGTGGATTCGCCGCCCACATCCAGCAGGTCCACGCCCGCATTCAGCATCGCGGTGCCAGTGGCCACCGCATCAGCCGCCGCCGCGTTGACGCCACCGTCTGAGAAACTGTCTGGTGTGGCGTTCAGGATGCCCATCACTCGGGGCCGGTCCATGCCAAGACCTGCAATGTCCGCACGCGCGCTGGTCAGCCTCGTCATGACATCTGCCGGCAGTACATCCGCAGGCAAAATCTGCAGCGCCTCTCCCCGGCCAAGAACCTCGACATGGGTGAACCAGCCCCAGCCGCCAGCGATCTGCAAGGCCGTGTCGGGCCGGGCGGGTCCGACCTGCACAAGGGGTCTGAAATACCTTTCCCGTGCGCTCACAGTTGATCCTGATCTGCTGATGCCGCCCGCAAGGGGACCGATGCGCCGTCGGGCAGTTCCGCGCCCACAACCAACATTTCCTGCGCATCAAATGTCGCTGCGAACCACGCCGCCAAGGCAACAGCATCGCGCGGTTGGGCTGATGGCGTGTCCACCGCGTCCAACACAATTTTAGAGGGTGCCCAGACGCAGGTCTGGCCGTTCTTCATCGCCCAGTCCAGTTCTGTCCGGGTCTCGACCACCACGCACCGGTCATCCTTGGCCGCCAGCACCCAGGCGTTTTGTTCAATCGCGAGCAGATCAATTCGCCGCTGCGCCATGCGGTGCGGTACCTGCGGCGCTGGCGCGTCAGAGGACGCTCCGACACATATTATCAGCGGTCTGCCCAGCGCCTCAAGTTGATCAATCCAGCCCCCAAGGTGCGGCGATGCAATGGCCGCATTGCTGAGATACACCAATTCGGGATGCGGCACGTCGCCCTGGCTGAGGTCTGGTGGCGGTGCGCCGTCACGTGCGCGCACGATCTCGACACCCAATGCACCGGGGCCACGGTCGAGTTTCTCAATACGCACAAACACCCGCATCGCTTGCGGTTCCAGCAAGATGCGTTCGGCCACCCGTTCGGCCAATGTCTCAAGCAGGTTCAGCCGTTCATCTGCCAGCTCAAATGCGATCGCCTCGGTCACGCGGTCATACGACAGGATGCGGTCCACATCATCGTCGATTGGTCCTGTCAGAGGCTGAACTTCGACCACGACATTAAAGCAAATGCGCTGAGTGACACCGCGCTCTGCCTGAAACGCGCCAATTTCAACCTCGACGATATGATCGCGCAGCGAAATTCGGTCCAGCGGGTCGTCACCTGCCATGGCTTCTGCGCGCTCTGAGGGGTGCCCAAAGGCAAGGCGGACTTCGTTCGACATGGAATGGGCTTTCGCAGTACTGAATTCACGACCAACCTAGCCGATAGAGAGTAATTAACAGGTCGGGGAGCGTCAGGCCAGACTGCGAAAGCGGCGACAGACCCGCGTGTCAGTTAGACGCGGACCGCCATGTGTGCCGGTAAAACAGGTGCTGCCCGATGCGTGCCGTCTTGGTATAGACCCGCGCCCAGCTTGGGCGCACGGCCGTGGTGTGATAATGCGTCGCACCATCTGTCAATTTCGGCGCATTTCCATCAAGGATTACACGGGCCACTTTGCTCACCCGTGTGAATGCCATTGGCTCAGCTATGACTTCTTTATTGCCGTCACAGGTATAGGTGAACTGGCAGCCGTATTTCTTGCCCGTGCCCTGATGTATCACACCGCAAAGCGATCCGGGAAAACGGGCACTTTTGACCCGGTTCATGATTACTTCGGCAACGGCAAACTGACCTTTGACCGTCTCACCGCGCGCCTCGAAATAAAGCGCCTCAGACAGACAACGCCATTCAGCACTGCCTTTGGCTTTGGGTTGGGCGTCGATCCAGCTGCGCGAATATTGCACCGATCCGGGCGCAACTGTCGCAGGGGTGATCATCGCCTTGAGCCGTTTGCTGCCGGTATACTTCAGGCCCTGTGTTTCTGTCCGAGCCAGCCCTTCGGCGGTGTCCGGATTGGCAATTGCACCAAATGGGACTGCCGAAACAACTGCAATCAGCAGCAAGAAATATGTGACCCTTAGCAAACGCATGGAGCGCCTCAATCGTTGGAAATACTCCGGGCCGACTAACCAAGAAGGCGCTCTACGTAAACCCCGGGGACATTATGTTACGCGAAAAGCCGCCCACCGCCACAATCTGTAGCGCTTTGGTGCTGCTGAACCTACCCGATCTTGTGTAAAATCGCCAACTGCGCCGCTGCCAGACGTGCAACCGGTACGCGAAACGGCGAGCAGGACACGTAGTCAAAGCCCGCCGCGCGGCAAAAAGCAATCGATTCGGGGTTGCCGCCATGTTCACCGCAGATCGACAAAGTGATGCCCGGCTGGGCGGCGCGACCCCGTTCGGCACCCAGTTTCAGCAGTTCGCCAACACCGTCCACATCCAGCACGTGAAAGGGATCTTCAGGGAACACACCCTGCTGGACATAGTCCGACATGAACCGCCCCGCATCATCGCGCGACAGCCCATAGGTCATCTGCGTAAGGTCGTTTGTCCCAAAGCTCAGGAAGGAACAATGCGGCGCTATTTCTCCTGCTCGAAGCGCGGCGCGCGGCGTTTCAACCATCACACCCAAGCGATAGGTAAAGTCCGCATCGCCTTCATTGCGCACCGCCGCTGCAACGGCATCAACGGCCGTTTTCACCAACTCCACCTCGCGCCGCGCAGACACCAGCGGGATCATGATCTCGGGCACGACAGGGTCGCCATCACGGCTGGCGTCGATTGTCGCTTCAAAGATCGCGCGCGCCTGCATTTCGTAAATTTCCGGAACGGTCACGCCCAGACGCACCCCGCGCAGACCCAGCATCGGGTTGTATTCGGTCATTGCGTCGATGCGCCGGGTCACGTCAGAGAGCGGCAGATCAAGCGCTTCGGCCAGTTCCCGTTGTCCCGCTTTGTCAGCTGGCAGAAATTCGTGCAGCGGTGGGTCAAACAGGCGGATACACACCGGCTGACCCTGCATGATGCGGAACAGCTGGGTGAAGTCATCGCGCTGCATCGGCAGCAGACGTTCCAGAACGGCGCGCCGGTCTTCCCCGCTCTCGGCAAAGATCATCTCGCGCATCACGGTCAGACGTCCGGGTTCAAAAAACATATGCTCTGTGCGGCACAGGCCAATGCCATGCGCATCGAAATTGCGCGCGGTCTGCGCATCGGCTGGCGTGTCAGCATTGGCGCGAATGCCTATATCCGCCGCCTCTTCGGCCCAATCCATCAGGCGCTGGAATGTCTCGTCAAGGGCCGCTTCCTGCATCTTGGCGGCTCCGGCCAAAATCTCACCGGCGGATCCATCCACTGTGATTTCATCGCCCGCCGCAAAAACCCGGCCATCCGGCCCGGTGATGGTCTTTTTCACCAGATCGAATGTCATGTTCGACGCGCCCACCACACAAGGCAGACCAATACCGCGCCCGATCACGGCGGCATGGCTGGTGATGCCACCGCGTTCGGTCAGAACCGCTTGGGCTGCATGCATGCCGCGAATATCCTCAGGGCTGGTTTCGCGACGGACAAGAATGCACGGTTCACTCCGCGACGCAGCCGCCTGCGCTTCGGTTGCGGAAAAGACGATCTTGCCTGTGGCCGCACCCGGGCTCGCGGCAATGCCATGCCCGATCACATCGCGTTTGGCTGATGGATCAACCTGACGGTGCAAAAGCTCGGTCAAGGTCCGGGGCTGCACCCGCATCAAAGCTTCTTCGCGGCTGATGATCCCCTCATCCGCCAGCGCCACGGCTATACGCACCGCAGCACGCGATGACCGGGGCACCCGCATCCCGTCAAGGATGTGCACCTTGCCCTCGTCGATCACAAATTCGACCTGCATTTCGGCGCGCAGCCGTGCGCGCATCAAAGCGGCGTGTGTTTTGAGGGTCTCGAATGCCTCTGGCACTGCCTCCTCCAATGACGCACCACGTGGATCGCGGGTCAGATACATCGCCCCGGCATCGCCGTGCAAAGCATCGCGTCCCTGAGACTGGCACATGTACCGCCCGGTGATCTGCGGCAGCCCGCTGTCGCTGTCGACCAGTTGTAACACCCCTGATCCGCACTGACCGCTGCCAATGCCAAACACCATTTCCTGCACCACCAGGCCCAGCCCGGCATCCGCAGGCGCACCTTTGGCCTGGCGCAACAGGCGCGCCGAGGTGCCTTCCCAGGCCCGCGCCATGGACCGCAACACAGCTGCAAGCTGCGTTGCGGTGTCCTGCGGAAATGCTTCTTCGGTTTCGGCCTCATAGGCGCGCAGCGATTCCCCAAGCGCCTCGCGCCCCTCGCCCTCAATTTCATCAAACATATCGGGATCAAGGCGCGCCACATTGACCGCATAGGATTGCACAAAACGGGTATAGAGCGACGCCGCCGGCCCTTCGCCCATTGTCTCGCATAGCTCGGCAAATCGTGCGTCATTGATCCCGATGTTCAGGACCGCCCCCGGCCCGCCCCAATCCGGGTCCTCGCTTGAGGGGCGCACACACATCAGCGCGCCTTTGGGGAACTGCGCCACCACGGCCTGCACATCCGGCAAATGGCCCGCGCCGATCTTGTGCACCGCCTTGAACGACAGCGCCACGGTGCGTGGCACCGGCAGATCAAGCCGCACCAACCGCTGCAAACATTTCGCGCGCCCGCCATGAGTTTCATTGGCGATCGGCGCGGTTTGGGTCACGAGAGTGGTATCAGGATTATTTTCCACGGTTTTTCTGCGCTGCGGCACCTTTGAGTTTCACGCGCAGCATAGGCAGTTCAATGCGTCTGGCAAGCCTGTGTTATTGCCGCAGGGGTCAGCCCTCCACCTTGGTCAAATCCGCCACGCTGGTACAGATGGTGCGGATACGGCTGAGCAGGTTAAGACGGTTGCGCCGGATCGTGCCATTGTCGCTGTTGACCTGCACCGTATCAAAAAACGCATCAATGGGTGCGCGCAGCGATGCCATGGCGGACATGGCGGTGGTGAAATCCTGTTGTGCCATCGCGGGAGTGATCACCGCTTCGGCAGCGTCGAGCGCTTTGAACAAGGCGCGTTCTTCGTCGGTTTCGGCAAACTTCACATCCGCGCCGTAGGAATATTCGACGCCATCCGTTTCTTCCGCTTGCGTCAGGATGTTGCTGGCACGCTTGAAGCCTTGGATCAGGTTTTCACCGTCGTCGGTTTTGAGAGTCTCAGACAGGGCTTTGGCGCGTTTGACGAGGAGCGTCAGATCGTCGTTGCCGGGCATGGCGATGCAGGCGTCGATCACGTCGTGGCGGATGCCTTGGTCCTTGAGGTAAACTTTCAGGCGGTCGTGGAGGAAGGCGAGGAGGTCGGTTGCATCGAGTTTCGCGTTCTTTAGCTCTGCTCTGCTTTTTTCTTCCAGCTGTTTATAGCTAGAAGATTTTTCTTCGCTTTCCTGCATGAACTCGATTACCGCTCGCCATTCTTTAAGATTTGAAGGCTGAGAAGGAAGTTTCAGATCATCCATTTTATTGGTTTCGGATTTGATTTGTTCTGTCACTCTAACGATTTCACGCATATCCAAGCGATGTTGCAAATTTGGCTCCAAAACAACCTCAGCAAAACTAATCGACAACTCATTCTCAACCAATATCCGTATCACCCCCAGCGCAGCCCGACGCAGCGCAAACGGGTCCTTACTCCCGGTCGGCTTCTCATCAATTGCCCAAAACCCGGTCAGCTTGTCGATCTTCTCAGCCAGCGCCACGGCCACCGACACAGGTGCTGTTGGCACATCATCGGACGGCCCCAGCGGCGCGTAGTGTTCTTTGGCGGCGGCGGCGATGGCATCGCTGAAACCTGCTTCCTTGGCATAATATCTGCCCATCAACCCCTGCAATTCGGGAAATTCATAGACCATCTCGGACGACAGATCAGCCTTGGCCAAACGTGCGGCTTGTTCCGCTTCATCCGGATCAGCCCCCACCATCGGGGCCAGTTCGCGGGCCAAAACGGCCATTCGTTCAATCAATTCGGCCTGTGTGCCAAGCTTGTTGTGGAAAGTGACGTTTTCCAATGCCTTCACCCACGTCGCCATGCCCACCTCAGACTTGGCCACGCGCAAGTCATTCTCCCAGAAAAACTTGGCATCCGACAAACGCGCGCCCAGCACTTTTTCATTACCTGCCAAGATCGTGGCCCCATGATCGACGGTGGTGCGGTTGGCGACCGTGATGAATTTCTCAATCCGCCCGGTCTTGGCATTGCGCACCGAAAAGAATTTCTGATGTTCGCGCATCGAGGTCTGCAAAACTTCTGGTGGCAGGTCCAGAAAATCAGCGCCAATCGGGCCCATCAGAACCACGGGCCATTCAACCAGCCCGGCAACCTCGGCAAGCAGGCCCGCATCCTCGACCACTTCCAGCCCGCCTGCAAACGCCATATTGGTGGCGTCGTGCCAGATCGTCTCGGCCCGCTCCTCCGGGTTCAGGACCACAAAAGCGCGTTTGAGTTTGGTCTCGTAATCCTCAAAGCCGCTGACCTTGATCGCATCCGGAGCCAGAAAACGGTGGCCATAGGTCACGTCGCCGGCGGTGATCCCGTCAAGCTCGAACGGCACAACCTCTGCACCGTCCTCTTTCGATATCACGCAGACAATCGAATGAAGCGGCCGCACCCATTTGAGCGTGCCCGATCCCCAGCGCATGGATTTCGGCCAGGGGAAATTGCGGATCGTCTGTTCCAGAACTTGTGCAACAATCTCTGCCGCCGGGCGGCCCGGCTTTTCGATCTTGGCAAACAGGATTGCCCCTTTTGGAGTCTCGCGTTCCTCAAGCTGGTCGCGGGTCAGGCCCGCACCGCGCAGGAACCCTTCAATGGCCTTTTCGGGCGCGTCAGCTTTGGGGCCTTTGCGTTCTTCGATCTGGCGCGGGCTTGCATCCAGCATCCCTTCAACCGCAAGTGTCAATCGGCGCGGGGTTGAGAACGCAGCGGCAGAGGCATAGGTCAGCCCGGCTTCAACCAGACCGTTTGTGATCAGCTTTTGTAGGTCATCGGCGGCACGACGTTGCATGCGCGCGGGAATTTCCTCGGAAAACAGTTCGATCAACAGGTCTGGCACGGGGACACCCTTTTTTTGCCGCAATGCGGCGCGTCGTTGCGACCCCGTAGTTAGCGGGACGCGCGGCGCGGGTCCAGACCCTTACCTGTCCATCAGGGTCGCAATGTCAGTATCAGAGAATTTCGGCACGACGCGGTACGCAGCCTCAATGAAATTATAAAGCGAAAAGGCCAGCAGCCCCAGCCCGGCACCCCCCAGCAGCAACCGGCCAAAAGCCATTGCGCGCAGGTCCTGCAAGGCTTTACCCAGCCCACCGGCCTGTGTCGGATCCGCGTTCAGCGCAGCAAAGGCCAGGGAAAGCGCAATCAACGCCATCATCAGCCCATAGATAACGAGGCCTACGGTCAAAATCGGGTCCACGCGTTCGGTCAGCCGGGTCCGTTCCAGATGCGACTTATAGGTGCCGCGCCATCCTTTTTGAGCGTAATAAACACCGGCCCCCAGCAAGATCAGAGCCCCTGCGGCAACCAAGTAGCGCCCCATCGGTATCGACATCAGGACTTGTGTCCAATCCTGCGCCGAGCGATCCCCAGACCCCTGCCCGCCAGCGGCAAGACCGATGATCGCAATGCCGATCAGAGCGTGCAACACACCGGTGATGATTTGCAGCCCGCGGGCCGTCAGACCCTTGAGCGAGGTGCCATGATCCTCCACATCGGCAATGCCCGCGGCAATCCGCCAGATCAGATAGGCGATCATCCCAAGGCCAATGGCCCAGAGTGCCGGAATTCCCAATGGCAGTGCGCGCAGGTCAACCAGCGCGTCCTTGGTGCCTGACGCCGAAGCAGAGGTGAAAGCCGCCAAGAGTGCCAGAGTGCCGACAAGCAGATAAATTGCCCCCCGCGCGCTATATCCGGCACGCATGATCCATTTCAGGCCACTGTGCGTGGTATTTGCCATTTCAGCCCCCTGTCCAATGCAACCCAGCGATTAAGGCGGTGCATTGGTTCCAATGGCGCGGGAACTAATTTGAACTTTGTGCCGGAAGATCGGGGCATGTTTCGCCAATGACTGTGCCGTCATAGGATTTTTCGCCACATTCGTTAAGTTCGTGCCACACGAAACCGCGCCCGTCCGCGGTGATGGCGACAAGGCGATCGACGCCATATGCGATGTTCTTCTGCCCGATAAAGGCCAGAGCGGTGCCATCTTCAAGCGCTGTGCCAATTGCTTCGGCATCAAAGCATTCAAACCATCCCGGTGCGTTGCGCGGTGTGGCTTTGTCAGCAAGCACATATGATTCCGTCAGCAAGGGCAGGCTGTACTCGGTGGTAAAGCAGGCGCGATAGCGGATGGGCGAACTGTCAGCGTCAATCGCGGTCAGCCCATCGAACGGAATCGGTTCCGGCAGGTTTGATACAACTGAAACCAGCTCAACATTGCCGCCTTCGACCTCTTGGTAGAACCCGTAGACCTGCAAGTAATAAAGTGCTGTGCCCGCAATAAGTCCTGAGAGCATGATGGCCAGTCCTACAATCTTGCCGTTCATGGCGTAACTACCAGATCCACACCCATCAGGCCGCATCCTCTGACCAGCCACCCGCGCGGGTCTGCACAAAGGCATCTGCACACATCTTGGACAGGTTGCGCACCCGCCCGATATAGGCCTGTCGTTCTGTAACAGAAATCACGCCGCGCGCATCGAGCAGATTAAAGATGTGACTGGCTTTGATGCATTGATCATAGGCGGGGTGCGCCATGACGATACGTTTGCCGGTTTTGGGATCGGTCGGCGGCTCATCCAGAATGACCTTGCAATGCGCCTCGGCCTCTTCGAACTGGCGCAAAAGCACGTCGGTGTCGGCGACATCAAAGTTCCAGCGCGCGTATTCTTCTTCTGTCTGTTTGAACACATCCTTGTAGGTCAGCGGAATGGTCGCATCGGGGTCGTTGAATGGCATGTCCATCACATGATCGACGCCCAGCACATACATCGCCAGACGTTCCAGCCCATAGGTCAATTCCCCCGATACCGGATGGCAATCATGGCCGCCGACCTGCTGGAAATAGGTGAACTGGCTGACTTCCATGCCGTCACACCAGACTTCCCAACCCAGCCCCCATGCACCCAGAGTCGGACTTTCCCAGTCATCTTCAACAAAGCGGATGTCATGCAGGTCCATATTGATCCCGATCGCCTCAAGCGAGCCAAGATAAAGCTCTTGCAGGTTCGGCGGGCTGGGTTTGATCAGCACCTGATATTGATAATAATGCTGCAACCGGTTGGGATTCTCACCATAGCGCCCATCCGTGGGGCGGCGCGAGGGCTGCACATAGGCGGCCGACCAGGGTTGCGTGCCCAGACTGCGCAATGTGGTTGCAGGATGGAACGTGCCCGCGCCCACTTCCATATCGTAGGGTTGGAGAATCGCACATCCTTTCCGCGCCCAATAACTTTGCAGCGCAAGGATGATCGCTTGGAAAGAACGGGGTTTTTCGGTGTTCTGTGACATCAACTTAGACCTTTGATCCTGCGCGCCTTTCCTACGGGCGTGGCGCGCAAGGGTCAATTGCAGCATTGTGACTATTTCGGCCCCAAAATCGATGGCAATCAGGTCGGTTTCCTGCTTATGTGCGCCGGATTTTAGTTTGCAGAAGTAGAAGTCACGATGATGCGTAGCCTTTTTGCCGTTCTGGCGATGTTGTTCACAGTTTCCCTGATCACAGCCGGTCCGGCCCATGCGCAATCGGCAGACGACGTCGTCTGGGTGCAGATTGAAGCACAACCAAGCCTTGCAGCGGCCACAGACCGCGCACGCGCCTATACGACCTTGCTAGAAGATGTGAACGGCTTTTCCTTGGGCGGCGGATGGTACGGCATCGCCGTTGGCCCATACCGCCGGGCCGATGCGGAACTGGTCCTGCAGAGCTATGTGCGTGACGGACTGGTGCCACGTGACAGCTTTATTCAACTGTCCAGCCGCCTGCGTCAGCAATTCTGGCCCGTGGGCGCGAATGTACTGAACCAGGGCGTGATTGCGGTTCCTGAAACTGTGGACACCACTGAGCCAGCCCCGGAAGCGCCTGTCGAAGCCCCCTTGGCTGAGGCCCCCACCGAAGAGGCCCCGCAGATCACCGAAGTTCCCACCCTGCCCGAACCTGCGGATGAAAGCCCGCAGGAGGCCCGATTGAGCGAACGTTTGTTGACAGCTGATGAGCGCAAAGAATTGCAGATCGCGCTGCAATGGGCCGGGTTTTACGCGGCGGCCATTGACGGGTCTTACGGGCGCGGAACACGCAATTCGATGGCGGCGTGGCAAGAAGCGAATGGCTTTGAAATAACGGGCATTCTGACAACGCTGCAACGCGCCGCACTGCTCAAACAATACAACGCAGTGCTGGATGGCCTCGGCCTGCAGGTGGTGCGCGACGAAAAGGCGGGGATCGAGATGGTGATGCCCACTGCCGAAGTCCGCTTTGCTGAATACGAGCCCCCGTTTGCACATTACAACAGCTCGGGCGACATTGGCGCACGGCTTTTACTGATCTCTCAGGCGGGGGATCAAGACACGTTGTTTGGCCTTTACGACATCATGCAGACGTTGGAAATTGTGCCGCTTGATGGGCCGCGCGAACGCAAGAACACATCGTTCGAGCTGATCGGCGAAAACGGGCGCATCATCAGCCAGACTCAGGTGTCACTGGTCGACGGACAAATCAAAGGGTTCACATTGATCTGGCCCGCAGGTGACGAGGAACGCCGCCGTCGCGTGATTGCAGAGATGTCAAAGAGCCTTGTACGTCTGCCCGGTGTCCTCGACCCGGCCGAGGGCAATACCGAAGAACAGGCAATTGATCTGGTGGCAGGTTTGCAAGTCCGCCAGCCCAAAATCTCGCGTTCAGGCTTTTTTATTGATGGCGCAGGATCGGTTGCAACCGCGTCCGAAGCCGTCCAGTCTTGCGGCCGTTTGACCATTGATGACGATACCGAAGCCGATGTTGTGGCCGATGACACAGCCAATGGCGTGGCAATCCTGAAACCGCGCAGCGCGCTGGCCCCCTTGGCCGTGGCGGCGTTTGGTACCGTGACACCGCGTCTGCAATCAGAAGTATCCGTTGCCGGGTATTCCTATGAAGGTGTGTTGAATGCGGCAACGCTGACCTTTGGCAAATTGTCCGATGTGCGCGGGTTGCAGGGCGAAGAAAACCTGAGCCGTCTGGAATTGACAGCACAACCCGGCGACGTGGGCGGGCCGGTCTTTGACTTCAGCGGCAACGTTGTCGGCATGCTGTTGCCAAAACCGTCCGATGGACCGCAATTACCCAAGGACGTGAGCTTTGCTCTGGATCAGACTGTGATTGCCGAAATGGCAGGCACAGCCGGCCTGAACGTCACGGCCACGGACAACACGAACAGGATTGCTCCGCGTGACCTGACAATAGCGGCACAAGGTATGACCGTTTTGGTCAGCTGCTGGGAGTAAGCAACCGCCACGTGACCGGCTTTATCAGCAAAAAGCTGTTTACATTGTGATGTCCGGTGTCAGGTAAATGAGCGTCGGACCATCGGCATCAAATGCCGCCCTGACAGCGTCCTGCATGTCTGCAAGTGTCCGTGGTGCTACCGCATGGGCACCGAACGCCTCGGCCAGTTTTAAAAAATCCGGATTGCGGGCGATCACGGCATTGGGCGCGATTTGCGCGCCAACCATGCTGGCTTCGATCGCGCCCAACTTGCCGTTGTCCCAAAGGATGATGGGGATGCTCAGGCCTAATTCGACCGCCACGCCCAATTCCTGCATCGTATAGTGAAACCCGTAATCCCCCATGATCGCCATAGTGGGTTTGCCGGGCCGTCCGATGGCCCCACCAATGGCTGCGGGCATTGCGTAACCCAGCGTGCCAAATCCGTAAGGGTGGTGCCAGTGGCCGGGGCGGTCCATATCCCAGATTTCCTTGGCACAATAGGCGAATTGGGTCATGTCGGAATAGATCATCGCGTCTTCGGGCAGGCAGGCGCGCAGGGCATCCGCAATCTGAGGGATCGGGGCGTATTCGGCCTCCACCTCGGCGCGCCATTTGGTGCGGGCGGTGCTAATTTCGGCGGCGGTCCAGTCGTGGCTCATATCCTCTGGCATGGCTTCCAGAAAACACGTCAAAAAGCTATTGGCCCCGGCGGCAACCTGAAAGTCGGCGCGCTGCTGATCTCGAAGGACCGCGGGATCGATATCGACCCGGATCATCGGGCAATTGTGCCCAAGGTGCGCGCGCCATAAGTCCACCTCGGCCAGTTCGGTCCCAACGGCAAGAATGAGATCTGCCTTTTTCAAGATGGAAACACTGTCGGGACGGGCAAGATAGGATCCAAAATTCAGCGGCTCATCTGCGGGCAGGATACCGCGCCCCGCATAGGTCGTGAATGCCGCAGCACCGGTACGCTTCATCAGCATGCGGGCTGGCGCGGCGGCACCGACCGCCCCCCCACCAAAGATAAAGATCGGCCTGCGCGCTTTAGAAAGCATGCCAACCCACTCTCTTGCGTTTCCTGTCGCTGTGTCACCAAAAGGCACGCCGTTGGCTGCGGGAAACGGTGGCGGCGGAGGCGGTGCAGACGCCTCCAACTGGGCGATGGGCACCTGAATGTGTTTTGACCGCGGTCGGTTGACGTCAAATTCACCCAAAGCCCGGTCAATCAACGAATACGCGGCCTCAGCCGAATGGGCCGTCTCAGACCAGTCACAAACCGTGCCAGCCGCGATTTCCTGATCTTTCATCTGATGCAATTGCCCGCGCCGCGCTGCGGTTTCATCCAAACAGGACGAGAGTACCAAAACTGGTACAGAGTCGCTGTAGGCCTGCCCCATCGGCGTCATTATGTTGCACACCCCCGGCCCGGTGATCACATAGGCCACGCCCGGCAGTCCCGTCGCACGCGCATAGCCGTCTGCCATGAAGCCCGCCCCCTGCTCGTGGCGCGCCAGAACATGGCTGATCCCGGCTTCTTCGATGCCACGGTACATTTCCTGATTATGTACCCCCGGAATGCCAAAAATCACATCGATACCGCGATCCTTGAGCATGTGAGAAATTTGCGCGCCCAAGGGCCGGGTTTGATCTGCCATCAGGCTCTCCAGAATTTTGCAGTGAAAATTACGTAAACCGCCATCAGCTCCAGCCGTCCGATCAGCATTGCAGCGGTCAGTATCCATTTGGCAGTGTCATTGAGGCTGCCGAAATTGCCTGAAGGCCCAATGATATCGCCCAAACCCGGCCCGATATTGGCAAGTGCCGCCGCCGCACCAGACACCGAGGTGACAAAATCCAACCCCGTCATGCTGAGCGCGACCGACACCAGCCCCAAGGTCACAACAAAGAACATGAAGAACGACATCACGGATGACAGAACATCCTGCCCAATTGGCCGCCCGTCATATCGCGGCGTAAAGATGCCATGGGGCGAACGAATGCGCCGCAGCTGCGCACGGATCGACGCAAACAGCAGCTGATAGCGGAAAATCTTGATTGAACAGGCGGTTGACCCCGCGCAGCCTCCGATCAACCCGATGAAAAAGAACAGCGCGACTGGAAAATTACCCCATGTCATGTAATCAACCGACGCATAGCCCGTGCCCGATATGATCGAGGTGATGTTAAAAAGCGCCTCGCGGAGCGATTGTTCCCAGTGGTGCGGAAAAATCCGTTGAAGGGCGACGAACACCACCGCAACAAGGATCCCTACCGTCATCAGAAAGCCTCGTATCTGCGGATCGCGGTGCAAGGCATAGGCGTTGCCGTTGAGCAGTTGCACATAGCGCACAAACGGCAGTGCGGCGAGGATCATGAAGACCGTCGCCACATATTCCGCATTGCCCGAAAAGGTACCGAACGAGGCATCATAGTTGGAAAATCCACCGGTCGACACGGTGGTCAGCGCGTGAACCGTTGCATCAAATGTGTTCATCCCCAGCGCGAGATAGCTCAGCACGCAGGCCAATGTCAGCCAAAGATAGATGACCGCAATCTGGGTCGCGATCTCACCTGCGCGGGGCAGGATTTTTCCAAAGGTATCAAAGGCTTCAGATTTGAAAATCTGCATCCCGCCGACCCGAAGTTCAGGCAGAAACACCATCGCCACAACAATGATACCAATGCCACCCAGCCATTGCAGGATGCCCCGCCACAACAGCAAACCTTTGGGCAAATCGTCCAACCCCGACAAAACCGTCGATCCGGTTGTGGTCAGTCCCGACATCGCCTCAAAGACCGCGTCGGTAAATCCCGCCTCGGTCGCCCCCAGCATGAAAGGAATTGCGCCAAACAGCGGCAACATCAACCAAACACCAGAGGTCAGCAAGAAAGTCTGCTGGATCGTAAGCCCCTGTTTCACACCGTTGGATGAGGCGAGTGCAATCATGCTGCCGCCGAGTATCGTGATCAAGCCGGATTCAAGAAACACGGACCAATGCCCACGCCCCTCGGCAAGGTCGACCAAGAGCGGTACAATCATGGTCACGCCCATCACGGCGACAAGAAGACCAACGACATATCCAACGGGGCGCATATCCAACATGGACGCAGGGTTGGCGCGGGCACCTGTCAGTGTCAAGCAGTCAGGGTGCCAATTGCCACGCATAACCACACACATGAAAACGGCCCGGGCAGCATATGTGCTGGGCGGGCCGTTGCTTCGTCACCAATTGAATTGGTGTGGTCGGATCAGGCGTAATAGAGGTCCTTGAAAACCTCGTGGACAATGTTGTCGCGCTTGATGTTGAGCTCTGCAAGCTCTGCGTCCGATTTTGCCTGAAGCGCATGAATTTGGTCCAGCCGCTGTTGGCCAGTTGAATTGACCATCATCGCGTGGCCGATTGCGCCAAAGAAGGATCCAACCCGCTCAAGGGCGTGCTGCGCGCGGTGGGCGACAGAGATCGGGGCAGTTGTGATTTGGTAGGTCATTTTAGTACCTTAGATTCCTATGTTCTCTTCCCTGACCCGTAGATAGGCAATGCTGCAGCGCAGCAGAACCCACAGTTTTGCATAGCCGATGGTGTGATTTTGCAATGGTCGATGAGAGGGGGACCTATTGGTCCTTACCCGGATGGCCTGAGCAGACCATGCAGGACAAGCGCGGTCTGACGCCGCTAACCTACATGAAACAGCGTGTTGAACAGTTTTGGATCAATGCTGTTCATCTCGAACGTCTCACCCTCGGTCAGGATGCTGATGGCATCATGGCTGTGCAGGCTTTCCTGATGGCTGGCGATGACACGAAAATCACCAACCCGCCGCTCTGCCTGAAGCTGTTCGCAAAAAAGCCGCGCCGCATCTTCGACAAAGATTGGATTGGCGGCATTCAACTCGGCAAAGGCCTGTTCGTCTTCCCGTTTGACCATCACCTGCGTTTCGGTCGGCACCGCGCGGCGGCACGCTTCGATCAAATCCTCAAACCACAGGCAATCCTCATCAAAGTTCACCTCGGCAGAAATCCGGGCCACGGACCGCTGTGAATGGGGGGTGGCCAACTGGCCGCGCGTTTCACGGGCATGTTCAGCCAATTCCAAAGAACAGGGGCAGGTGCTGGAATAGACATAATCCAGATGTACGATTTTCTGACGCGCGCCTCGCTGTTCGACCAGCTCAAGCGCGATGTCGTAATATTGATAGCCGCTAAGACCCGAACGCAGGCTTTCGATTTTCATCGGAAAGGAGAACCGCATCTGAATGCGGGCATCCAGACTGTCCAGATCGGCCTTGTAATCGTCCAGCGCCGCCTCGATGACCTCAAAGCTAAAGGTGGATTCCGCATGTTTGTAAAAACTGCGCATGATGCGCGACATGTTGATGCCTTTTTTGTCCGCTTCAAGGCTGACAGAGCCGGTGATCGACGTCTCAAGCGCCAGATCACCGCCATCACGGGTATGAAACCGGATTGGCAGTCGGAAATTGCTGATGCCCACATGCTGAATTTGTTGCCTGGCCCCGCGGATCAAACTGCTGGGACCGTTTTGCAGATCAGGCATCGTCGCTTTGTAGTTGTCGCCCGCGACAAACTCGTCTGGATAGGTTCGGTTGAAGGATGGATAGGTTTGCCCGGCCTCAAGCAGCCGGG